>CALGOD010000294.1 GCA_937957845.1 uncultured Nocardiopsis sp. | reverse complement strand
GTCTTCCTCCGCCCCACGGCCTCCGTGGCGGGCCACAGGTAACCGAAGGGCCGGCCCCGTACCCGGAATGTCGTGTAGCGTTCCGACTCCTGGTGCTCGCACTCCGGCAACGCACCGACCAATCGTAGGAACCGCTCGATCTCCACAGCCATGGGAAGAAGACAACCACACACCGCCGACAGGCGCGGGCACTCCCCGCCCTTCCCGCCGTGTTCCCAGGCCAGGAGCGACCGGGCCCCGGCGCACGCCCGGGGGCCGTGCGTCGGGGCCTTCGGGACCACAGATCCCGAAACGCCGCGCGAGCTGGTCAGCCCACCAGCGCCCGCCAGGTGACGGCTCCCGCCAAGCCGTCGACGACCAGACGGTTCACGCTCTGGTAGGTGCGGACCGCGGAGTGCATCACCGGACCGAAGTTGCCGTCGACCACCACTCCGGCGCTTCGCTTGTTCATCGCGACCTGCAGGGCGCGAACGTGTGAGCCGTCGGCCACCCCCTGGCGGAGCGCGTAGACCAGGCGCGGCCAAGTAATCGGCCCCACCTGCCCGTCGGCGACCAGCCCCTGAGAGCGTTGGAACGCCTTGACCGCGTTCGCCGACACCGGGCCGTAGTAGCCGTCGGTCTCCAGGGAGTACCCCCGCTGGTTCATCAGGTGTTGGATCGAGCGGACCCGGGCGCCCCTGGCCTCCGGGTCGATCCGCGGCCAGCCTCCGCCCAGGTCGACACCGCGCGCCGACATGAACGGCACGGGGTTGGCCGTCCGCCCCAACCCCCCGGTGTGGGTCTCGAAGTGCAGGTGGGGTCCGGTGACGTTGCCGGTGGTGCCCATGTCCCCGATGCGCTGGCCGGCCGAGACCCTGGCGTTGAGCGCGACCCTGTAGGCGTTGAGGTGACCGTAGTAGGTGTAGACGTTGCCGCCGTGGGAGATGACGATGCCGTTGCCCGTGCGACCGGTCAGACCACCGCCCCAGCTTCTGCGGATCACGGTCCCGGCCGCGGCCGCGTAGACGGCCGTGCCGGCGGTGTTGGTGATGTCCTGGCCCGCGTGGGAGACGCCCCCTCGGGGAGCGCCGTAGTGTCCCCCGTTGGGGAAGTAGCCCAGAGCGGGGTTGCACCACGCCCCGTTCATCGCCGACGCGGCGTGGGCCGGGCTTCCGCCGAGTCCGGCCACCGCTATCGCCGCTCCGATTCCGGCGCCGAAGAGCACTCGGCGAGACAGGGGGTCAGGGGATGTCTCGGCTTCTTCGGGGAGGGATCCGGGGGCCGAGCAGGTGTCGCACATGCGATCTCCAGAAGAAAGTGCCGGTCAGGGGGGAAATCCGGGAAGGTTTCCTTCAGTGGGGAGGATAGGAGGATCATCCCTTCCTGCATAGGGGGTACCACGATGGTCCGGCGGCTCTTCGCCACCCGCGGAGACACCCGGCCGGGCCGATGAGTTCGGACTCGGGGGCCGGTCTGTCAGGGAAGAGTCCCGGATCGACGATCGCTTTGGAGGGGTCCGATGGGACAGCTCGTCTACTCGATGTTCGTCTCGCTCGTCGGATACATCGCAACACCCGACGGAGGACTCGACTGGTCCTTTCCCGACGCCCAGGTCCACCGTTTCGTCAACGACCAGGCGCGTGAACTGGGCGCCTCCCTGTACGGTCGGCGGCTGTACGAACTCATGGCCGCCTACTGGCCCACCGTGGAGGAGGGGCCCGGCGTCCCGGAGGTCGAGGTGGACTTCGCCCGTGTCTGGAGGGCCACACCCCGGATCGTGTTCTCCAGGACCCTGGAGCAGGCCGAATGGAGCAGTCGGCTGGTCCGGGAGAACGCCGCGGAGGAGGTCGCCCGGCTCAAGGAACAGGTCAGCGGTGACATGGAGGTAGGCGGCCCCACCCTGGCCGCCGAACTCATACGCCACGGTCTGGTCGACGAGTACAGGATGTTCGTCTTCCCCGTCGTCCTGGGCCGGGGTCTTCCGTTCTTCCCCGCCCTGGACGCTCCCTTGGACCTCCACCTGGTGGAGACCCGTGCGTTCGACTCCGGGGTGGTGTACCTGCGCCACCGGATCTGAGCCCGACCGCCCCGGCCGTCGAAGTCCCGGCGGTCCGGAGCCGGTCCACGAAGGCGGCCGGGGCGGCCTCCCACCTCGTGGCGCGGGCGGTTCACGTACGGGCGCACGTGGACCGCCCCGAGCCGACCGAAGAGAAGGGGGCGCCGGTCAGGCCAGAGCCGCGACCACCGCCTGCTCGTCTTTCCAGCGGGCGCGCAGCAGCGCCCTTCCCTCGGGTTCGCCTGCCAGGACGTACGGGAGCAGTACCCGCCCGCCGTCGACCGCCCCGGTGTCCCCGGGCACGGTTCCGACCTCCCTGGAGAGCAGGACCTGTTGCGGCCTGTTCCCCACGGGGCGACCGTCCTCCCAGATCTCCAGTTCCGCCTGTTCCTGCTCGCCCGTCAGGGCCCGGCGGAAGCACGCGACCGCCACCTCGTCCTTGGTTCCGTCATAGACCCAGCGTGTTCCCAGGACGGAGTGCTCCAAGGTGCCGACGAGATCGTCCTGGTGTCCGGGCAGAGGTGCGCCCCGGTAGGTCAGCGGCACGTGGAGCAGACGGCTCCCGCACCGGACCAGGAACACCTCCACTCCGACCTCTCGAGAGGGATCGTCGAATCTGTACGCGCCCAGCATCTCGTCGGGCCCCCGGCCCGCCCATGGCCGGCTGTCCAACCATGCGTCGATCAGAGTCGGTTTGTCCGGTGTGAGCGTGGCCTTGTGAATGATCGCCATGGGAAACCAGTATCAGACGACCGGCCGTCGGCCGCTACCGTGCCCGTCGGAGACGGTGCCTCCGGTGTGTTCGCGGACGGTCACGCCCCACCCCCGGCGGGGGCCGAGCCGGGAGGGGGTCGGAAGGTCGGTCTCAGACCCTGGCGGAGCTCAGGGCAGGTGGCTGCGTACCGCCGCGCGGATCTCCTCGGCGTAGAGGTAGATCTCGTCCATCGACTTCAGCAGGTGGCGGGTCTCGTTCTTGTCGGCGTCGAAGGTGCCCAGGTACTTCTTGGACTTGGCGTTGAAGTGCAGGCGTGCGATCGGCCTGCGGTTGTTGTCGTCCAGCAGGACCGCGAAATAGCTCTTGGAGTCGCGGTGCGTGATCCGTTGGGGCTTGACCTCGCTGCACGCGATCGCCTTGACCACCTGGTATCCCTCCAGTTCCTCCAGGGTGGTCTCGATCCCCGTGCCGCGTTCCAGGTCCTCTTCAGCGACCGGTTCACTGCTGACCGCCTCCGCCTCGGCCTGCGGGCGTGTGGACTCCAAGGCCTTCTTCAGTCGGACGTTGACCTGATCGTCGAGGAAGGCCGAGACGGCCTCCTTGACCAAAGGGGTGAACTGGTCCCGTGCCCGCCTGGTGAACGCCTTGTCGTAGACGCGGCCGGCGAGGAACTTCACCCATTCGTCGTCGGGTTCATGGAGGTGATCTCAGCAACTGGGAATCAGCAGGGAACCGACAACCAGGACGAG
>CALGOD010000293.1 GCA_937957845.1 uncultured Nocardiopsis sp. | reverse complement strand
CGTGGAGTCTGTGGGACGCGACGTTGGTGGGCCTGGCCGCGACCGGAGTGCACACGCTGGCGATGTTGGCCGCCGCCGGGGTCGCGGCACTGATCGCCTACGACTTCCTGGGCGTGCACGCGCTGCGTTGGCGCGGGGTCACCATGGACCGGGTATGGGCGTTGACACTGGTCCTGGGCGGCCTCTTCGTCCTGTGGTCGATCCGCTGACCCACGACACGGACCGGCGCGCAGCGGCACGGGCAGCGGACCCCGGGGGCGAAGAGCCGAGGAAGCCGTGGCGGTGGGGCCGCCCGACCATCGATGGGCACCGTCCACGGCGTGAACGTGAGGAGCGGCAGGGCATGGCACACAGGGGCGGAGGATCCAGGCGTCGCCGGAGCGGAGCGGTCACCGCCATGGCGGTCCTGGCCGTCGTGGCGATCGCGTTCGTCCTGGGCGGTCTCTGGTGGATCCGCGACACCGGTGTGCTCCCCCTGTCGACACCGTGGGGCCCCGACTGCGCGGTGTCCACGGGCGAGGGGGAGATCCGGCTGGACCGGGACCAGGCCCGACGGGCCACCACCGCCGCGGCCGTCGCCGTGCAGGGTACGGAGGCCCCGGTCGGGGCTCCCGACACCGATGACATCCCCGACGCGGTGATGGCGCGTCTGGTGGAGGGGCCCGAGGACGACGCCGGCCCCTCACTGACCTGCCGTTCCACGAAGGACCCCGGACTCGCGGTGGAGGAGGAACTGGAGCCCTCCGGCCTGACCCCGCGCGCCGAACGCCTCAGGAAGGGTCTGGAGGAGCACTTCTCGGACCTGAGTCTGGGCGGCTACCGGCCGGGAGGCTACGACACCGGGCACGGTGAGGACTCCGCCCACTATGACGGCAGGGCGATCGACATCTTCTACCGGCCGGTCGGCGAGGAGAACCGCCGCGAGGGGTGGGTGATGGCGCACTGGCTGATCGCGCACGCACCGGACTACGGGATCGACGTGATCATCTTCGACGACAGGATCTGGAGCACCGCCCACCCGTCGCTGGGGTGGCGTCACTACGAGGCCGACCCCGACAACGAGATCCTGCGGCACCTGGACCACGTGCACGTGGACGTGCAGCGCGGCCGGGACCCCTCCGACGTGGGGTAGAAGGGCCGGGCCACAGGCCCGGCCTCGGCCGGCCGAGGCCGGGCGCGGCGACGCTCATCGCCGCCGCGCCGGTACGGTCGCGCGGAGAGACCTTAGTTCTCCAGGCGGAATCCCACCTTCAGTCCCACCTGGAAGTGCGCGACCTCGCCCCCCTCGATGTGCCCCCTGATCTCGGTGACCTCGAACCAGTCGAGCTCGCGCAACGTGGCCGAGGCACGGTCGATGCCGTTACGGATCGCCTGGTCGACCCCTTGCGGCGAGGTTCCGAAGATCTCCGTGACGCGGTAGGTGTTGTGGGACATGTGAACCCCCTGATGTGTCGGTTACGCGGTCGCTTCGGGTGCGACCCCCCGTTTCCTGCCTCTCCCCGCAATCCCCTATGAGCACACGGAGCACTCCTGAGACGTCGGTCCGTGAGCGCGAAGGACGAAGACGCCCCTTTGCCTCTGCTTGACCAGGTCATGAGGAGGATTTGATGTTTCTTTGACCTGTGGGCGAGGGGGAAGACCCAAGGGGAACCCGAAATATCACAGACGAAATGCCATATAAGTACCGATCTGGGACTTAAGACCTCTTTCTGTGGGACCCTCCCGAGACAACGTCGTAACTCACTCTTGACGTACACCGGGGGGCATCGGTGTACATTGGGTTCTAGCGCTTCGGTCCCCCGTCGAGGCGCGGGAGCGATGTTTCGAGCCCCCGTCGGAACATCGCCTGCGACGCCGGGTGGTTTGCCCCCGTAACCACCCGGCGTCGCCTTGTGTTCGGACTCGGCGGGCCACGTGGCCCGCCGAGGGAGAAGACCCGGTCATGCCCCTGGCTTGACCTGGAGGACCGATTCGGGGAGCGGGGGTCAGCATTGGGTAAACCGGAGAATCGCCCACAGTGCTC
>CALGOD010000292.1 GCA_937957845.1 uncultured Nocardiopsis sp. | reverse complement strand
CCCGGTCCCGCGACGGCCGCCTGTACCGGGGCCGCACCGGCGTGGGACTGCTGGCGATGGAGTCCAAGGCCCCGGTCGTGCCGGTGGCGCTCAGCGGCACCCAGCACGTGCAGCCCATCGGCGCGTCCATGCCACGTCCCCACCCCTTCACCATCCGCTTCGGTGAACCGATGGACTTCTCCACCGGTTACGACCATCTGGCGCCGGGCAAGGCTCGCAGAATGATCACCGACAGCGTCATGGAGGCCATCCACCGGATGTCGGGCCAGGAGCGGGTGGACAGGTACAACACCCTCAACGGTGAGGGCTGAAGCGGAACGCCCTTCGGCGCCTAAGCCGGAGCCATGCGTGTGCTGATCGTGTCCGACACCCACTTGCCGCGCCGCGCCCGTGATCTGCCCGACCAGGTGTGGCGTGAGGTCGACCGGGCCGACACCGTGATCCACGCCGGGCACTGGTGCGGCCCGGACGGCTTCGAGCCTCTGTCGGCGCGCGCACGACATCTGGTCGGCGTGTACGGCAACAACGACGGACCCGGACTGCGCGCGCGACTGCCCGAGGTCGCCCGTGCCACGCTCGGTGGGGTGCGTTTCGTGGTCGTGCACGAGACCGGGGACGGTCGGGGACGCGAAGGACGTTGCGAGCGACGCTTCCCCGACTGCGACGTACTGGCGTTCGAACATTCGCACATTCCCTGGGACACCGCCTCCCCCTCCGGCCTCCGCCTCCTCGACCCGGGCTCCCCCACGGACCGCCGCAGCCGTCCCCACCACACCTACATGACCGCCGTGGCCGAGGAGGGGCGCCTGCGCGACGTCGAACTCCACCGGGTGAAGTGAGCGAACCCGTGCCACCCAGTCGGCGCGCACGGCGACGACACCGACGTCGTCGGCATGCCCTTCCCTACCCGGTTCCGAGCCGCCCCTTCGTTCGGTACCGCCTGTCTCCCTTGCGGCTATAGCGCTGTCCAACTCTTCTCCAGGTGTGCTTGTCCTCTGACCCCCCGGGTAGCGACCGCCAAGACGAGCCGGTGTCCGCGACCACATCCCCCGGTGAGGCGAGAGAATGTTCCGACACACCAAGCAACTGCAGTTCGAGGCCAAGCCCGAAGCTCCCGACGCGCTTTACGCGATGAAGCTCCAGGAGCTGATCGGCGGTGCCTACGGCGAGATGACCGTCACCATGCAGTACCTGTTCCAAGGGTGGAACTGCCGTATCGAGGGCAAGTACAAGGACCTGATCATGGACGTGGCCACCGAGGAGATCGGCCACGTCGAGATGCTCGCCACGATGGTGGCTCGCCTGTTGGAGGGCGCGCCCTCCACCACTGTGGCCAAGGCCGTCGAGGACCCGGCTGTGGCGGCGATCGTGGGCGGCATGGATCCGCAGCAGGCCATCGTCTCCGGAGGCGGTGCCATGCTCGCCGACTCCAGGGGCACTCCGTGGAACGGCAAGTTCATCGTGGCCAGTGGAAACCTGCTGGCGGACTTCCGCGCCAACGTCGCCGCCGAGGCCCAGGGCAGGTTGCAGACCGCGCGACTGTACAACATGACCGACGACCCCGGGGTCAAGGCGATGCTCCAGTTCAACCTGGCCCGGGACACCGTCCACCAGAACATGTGGCTGGCCGCCATCGAGGAACTTCAGGAGGACGGCGTCGAGGGCGAGATCGCCCCCGACGCGCTGTTCGACGAGGAGAACCAGGAACACGCCAACACGATCTGGGGCCTGTCCGACGGCACGGAGGCCGCCGGGGCCCACTGGGCCACCCGGGAGACCGGGCCCGACGGCCGGCACGAGCTGCGCTACCTCGACCAGCCCGCCCCTCTGGGAGGGCCGGCCTCCGCCCCGCCGCCGGACCCCGAGCTGTACGCCTCCTTCAACGGCCAGGGCGGCCAGGGATCGGCCAAGGGGGCCTCGAAGGCCACCAAGCGCGAGGGCGTCATGGACAAGCTCAAGGACACCTTGGAATAGCCCTTGATGGACGAGCGCCCTCCTCA
>CALGOD010000291.1 GCA_937957845.1 uncultured Nocardiopsis sp. | reverse complement strand
TCACCCTGGCGGGCTTCCACTCGCTCAACTACTCGATGTTCAACCTGGCCAAGGGCTACGCCCAGAACGGGATGACCTCGTACGTGGAGCTTCAGGAGGCCGAGTTCGCGGCCGAGGCCGACGGCTACACCGCCACGCGCCACCAGCGCGAGGTCGGCACCGGCTACTTCGACTCCATCAGCACGACCATCTCGCCCGACGCCAGCACCACGGCTCTCACCGGCTCTACTGAGGAAGACCAGTTCTCAGCGGCTCACTGACACTGGTCTTCGATCCCCGGAGGCCGTCCCTCCCCGCTTTCGTGGCTGGGGCGGGGCGGGTCGGCCTCCACCCCCCTAGCCGCCGGCCATGCGCGTTCCGTGTCACACGCGCATGGCCGGCGGCTTTTCACGTACCGGCACGTCGTCGTCCCGCCCTGTGTACCCTCCGCCTCCCCACACCACGGAAATTAAACGCCGCTTACTGGCCACAACAGGCCATATCGCTCTCCGTGCCACCCTGGTCACACAAGCCGGATGCGCTTAGTGTGGTGCACGCGTTGATCACAGACGCATAACGCCCGCCGTGAGACGGACCTCGTCGCGGCACCGAGCCGTCCGCGGCGAACCTCCCCGAACCGATGGAGTCGACAGTGGGAGTTGAGGACATCAGCAAGGAGACCATGACCACCGTCCGCCGCGTGCTCGCCGGCGGGGCGATCGCCGCCGTCGCCGTGTTCGGAAGCGCGGCCTGCGAGGACCCGGGGGTCGAGGACCCCGGCGTGGAGGAACCGGGCATGGAACAGCCCGGCATGGAGGGCGATCCCGGTATGGAGGAGGACGACGGCATGGAGGAGGACGACTAGGCCGAGTCCTCCGGGGCCCGTTCGGGCGCCCCGAAGGCGGGGATCTTCGGTGCTCGGAGCGCCTCCTCCCCGAACCCCGCCTCGTTCGGCCCCGTCTCCGGGCACCGCCGAAGGGTCGCGCGGCCCCTCCGACCAAGGTCCCGGCCCCCGCTCCGATCCTTCCCGACCATGAACACCCCGCCCCGGGCGGCCACCCGTGCCGCCCGGGTCGCCTTTCCCGCGCGCCTTCGCCGGTCAGGGCGCATACGCTTCAAGACGTGACCGACAAGACCCACCCTGCGCACCCCGAACCGTCCACGGCCTCCTCCCCCACCGCACCCCTCGACCGGCGTCTGCTGCGCTGGGAGATCCTGTGCGTGCTCGCCCTGTCCGTGGGCGCCGCGGCGGTCTCGGCGACCATCTCCTTCGTGGGCGTGCTCACCGCGCCCGGATCCCTGGCCGAGCAGACCGCCAACCTGGTGCGCCCGCGGGCACAGGAGCGCCCCTGGCTCGACCTGTCCTTCCAGCTGTACGCGGTGGCCGCCGCGCTGGTCCCCGTCCTGCTGGTGGCCTACCTCCTGCGCCGCTCGGGCGAGTCCTCGGCCACGATCGGTTTCGACGTACGCCGCCCCGGCTTCGACCTGGCCGGTGGGGCCGCTCTGGCCGCGGCCATCGGAGCGGGGGGCCTGGCGGTGTACGTGGTCTCCTGGCACCTGGGGCTGACGGTCACGATCACGCCCAGCGCCTTGGAGGGCAACTGGTGGGACGTCCCCGTCCTGGTCCTCCAGTCGGCCAAGAACGGCGTCCTGGAGGAGGTGATCGTGGTCGGCTACCTGCTGCACCGATTGGGGCAGCTGGGATGGGCACCGTGGCGGGCCGTGCTGGCCACTTCGGTGCTGCGCGCCTTCTACCACCTCTACCAGGGGGTGGGGATGTTCTTCGGCAACCTGGTGATGGGGCTGGTCTTCGGCTGGTTCTACCTGCGCCACGGGCGTGTGATGCCGCTGGTGGTGGCGCACACGGTCATCGACATCGTGGCCTTCGTGGGCTCGGTGTACCTCATCGGTCGGTTGGACTGGCTCCCCGGCTGAGGCCACGTGCGGCGACGATGTCCTCCAGATAGCGGGGACGGCCCAGCCACATGCCCACGGCCAGGTTCGTCACGACCAGGAACACCACCAACAGCAACGGCACGTGCCAGCCACCGCTGATCTCGTGCAACAACCCGAACAGGAAGGGACCCGCCCCGCCCATGAGGTAGCCCAGGCTCTGACTGGAGGCCGACAGCGCGGCCGTTCCGCTCCCGGTCCGGGTGCGCAACGCGAAGGCGGTCAGGGCGAAGACGAAGGTTCCCATGCCCACGCCCACGAGCGT
>CALGOD010000290.1 GCA_937957845.1 uncultured Nocardiopsis sp. | reverse complement strand
GTCGAAGGTCGAGTGGATGACCTCGCCCTTGACCGTGCGCTGCATGTCGGTGACTTCCTCGGGCCGCTCGTCGACCAGGATCACCATCAGGTAGCACTCGGGGTTGTTCTCGGTGATGGCGTTGGCGATCGCCTGCACCACCATCGTCTTACCCGCCTTGGGCGGCGAGACGATGAGACCACGCTGCCCCTTGCCGATGGGGGCCACCAGGTCGATGATGCGCGTGGTGAGGATGTGCGGCTCGGTCTCCAGACGCAGGCGCTCCTGCGGGTAGAGCGGGACGAGCTTGGAGAACTCCTGGCGGCCCTTGGCCTGGTCGGGTGACATGCCGTTGACCGAGTCCAGTCGCACCAGGGCGTTGAACTTCTCGCGCCGCTCACCCTCGCGCGGTTGACGGACCGCGCCGATGATGTGGTCGCCCTTGCGCAGGCCGTGCTTACGGACCTGGGCCAGGGAGACGTAGACGTCGCTCGGCCCGGGCAGGTAGCCGGTGGTGCGCACGAAGGCGTAGTTGTCGAGGATGTCCAGGATGCCCGCGACCGGCAGCAGGACGTCGTCCTCGCCGATCACCGGTTCGGTCTCCTGACCGCCGCCGCGTCCGCGGCGCTCCCGTCGATCCCGTCGACGGCCGCGTCGGCGACCGCCTCCGAAGTCGTCGTCGTCTCCTCCCGAGCTCCGGTTCTGGCTCGGCCCGCTGTTCTGCTGGGCGTTGCCACCGGTGCTCTGGTCTTCGCCGCTTCGGTTGCGGTTACGGCGGTTGCGCTGTCGCTCGCGCCCCTGCCCGGACCTGTTGTCACGGTCCTCAGCGGAGTCGGAGCCGTTCTTCTGGGGGGTACTGGATGTTTTGGTCACGCTGCTCGCGGAGGTAGAAGATTCGGCGCCGTCCAACGATCGGGGCTGTTCACCGGTCTCGTCTCCGCGTCTGCGGGACGAGCGCCGACCACGGGACTGCTTGTCGTCCCGCCCACCCTGGGAGTCGGTCACGGCCTGGTCCGACGGCTGCTCGACCGCGCGCCCCTGCGGGGCCCCGTCCGTACCCGACGTGTCGGGGGTCTGGGCCTCGGTCTGGCCGCCGGTTGTCTCGACCTTATCGGCCTTGGGCGCCGTCTCGGTGCCCTTTGTCGATCTGGCCTTCGTCGGACCGCTGACGGGGCCACCCTGTTTGGCCTCGATGGCGGCGATGACGTCGCTCTTGCGCATGCGCCCCGTACCGGTGATTCCCAGGCTGGTGGCGAGTTTCTGCAGCTCGGGGAGCTTCAGAGCCGCCAGTCCGGTACCGCGCGACGCCGCGCGGGACCGCGACGGCGCGCTTGTCGGCGCAGCGTCGCGAGCCTCCGCTTCGGAGGCGCCGGTGGTGTTTTGGCTGTCGACCGCCGCGTCCGTTCGGAGTTCGGTGGTGTCGCTCACTAAGGGTCCTTCCCAAGGAGCGGGCTTCGGCCGTCAGCTTGTGCTGGAGCGGCCGGCCCGATGGTGCGAACCGGCAGGGCCGGGTAGGGCGTGCCCCACGTGGATGTTCGGAACCGGCGTCGAGGACGGTCCCCTACCCAATCGCGGCGGACTCTGGGTACAGCCAGACGTCGGGGCGGATGGCTCGGTGGTGTTGCCCGTCGATCGTGGATACACGCTCATCCGAGGAGGAGCGGGCTGCGATGACGTTGGCACAGTCGCGGAAGAACCGCTGACTCGACACGTTGGCCGCCGCTTCCGAGTGGTCGTGGGACCGGACCACCGGAGTATGGGATGCGGAGACCGCTGTGGCGGATGAGCACTCACCCCGCAATGGGGCATCTGGTGCTTCACCTAGCCTAACATCACCGGAGCCCACAGCTATTCC
>CALGOD010000289.1 GCA_937957845.1 uncultured Nocardiopsis sp. | reverse complement strand
CAGCGGGCGGCCGTCCCCGGGGATCAGGGAACGCAGCGGTTCCAGGGTCCTCACCGGCCCTCCTCCCGGAACCGGACGCCACCGGCCCGCACAGCGGGCGATGACGGTGGGCGGACGTGGAACCGTGTTCGGCTCCGGCCGTGGACCCGCGGGCGCAGGAGAGGCCGAAGCGAGAGACGGGCGAGCATGTCCTCCTCTGTCCTCCTCAGAGCTGGTGTCGGTCGCGACCCGGCCGGGGCGGGTGGTGTGGGCCCCGACCGTGGGTCGCGGAGCGGGTGGCCGAGCCCTCTCACGGGGCCGGGGCGGGGATCAGCACCGGAGTTCCTTCACCGGAGGCTGGCGCAGCCGGACGGTGTGGTCGGTGTCGTCGGTCGGGAAGCACATCAACCAGCCCTCACCCGTACCCCGGGGCGGGCGTACGCGCACCGAGAGCCACGCGCCCGCCTCCAGGTGCTGGGCGGGGAAGAGCGCGAGCACGACCCCTTGGGCGGCCGAGTGCGGCTGGACCGGACCTTCGGAGTAGACCACCGCCAACTCCGGCATGTCGCAGTCCTCCTCGGCGAGCACATGGATCACCCGGTCCCGGCGCAGCAGCCCCGCCGCCTCCACGCGGTAGTCCAGCACCGCCCGACCGGGGACGGTCACGTCGACCGGGGAGCTCACCGCCTCCCCGCCCTCGAAGGGAACGACGGCGCGCACGGCCACATGCACCGAATCCGGGCCCATGGGGGCCTCGAAACCGCCGTCGGAGGCGTACTGGTGTCGGGTACAACGCAGTTCACCGCCGATCCAGGGCTCGGCGCCCGGGACCTCCGGTCGCCAGGAGATCAGCGCGACCGCGGCGTCGTCCGGCCAGGTCCATCCCAATCGGATCGTGGTGTCGAAGCGTTGCGCGTGCAGATCCTGCACGGGCGGAGCCGCGATGACCCGCACATGGGAGCCCACCACCGTCTGGTCGCCCGCCACCGTGACCGCCAGGACGTGGTTGGTGCCGGAGTCCAGGGTCACCGCGGCCCTGGTGCGGGACGGTTCCGCCGGAGCCGCCCCAGGTCGGGCCGTCCGGGGGTGGGGTGTCCGATCCCGGGGCGCCCAGGGGCGACCCGGTTCGGGGGCGTGCGCCGCGCCCGGCCGGACGTCCTCGCCGATGCCGCCGGGCTCACCGCCCTTCCCCCGCGAGGTCACCGGGTGGGGGACGCTCGTCGGTCCCGGTTCCCCCCGGCCCGTCGTTCCGGCCCACAACGCCCCAGGCGTCTTCGGGGCCGGACCGGTGCCGCCCTCCACCGACGAAGAGCGGGGAACGCGGTTCGTCACGGGTGACGACGGAACCGCCTCGGTAGGGCCGTTCGCCATCGGGGAGCCCGTTCCCGAGGGGCCCCGGGTGTCGGGCCGGGAGTCGACCCCGAGGCCCGTGACGGGGTCGGGGCCGGTCGGTGGTGCCTGTTCCGTGACGCGTCCTTCGGTCGGCTCCCCGGACGCGGGAGACGGTGCGGAGTGTCGCTCGGTCGTGGCCGGAACCTCGGGCCCCGGTGGGGTCGTGACGTGCTTCGGCCCCGCTTCGGCGCCGGTCGCGGCCTTCTCCTCGGGGCCGAGGATCCGGATGCCCTCCCAGCCCCCGGGATCCTCCTCCGGCGGCGCGCAGGCGGCTTCCCCGTGGGGAGCCGGGGACGTGTGCTCCCGCTCCGGTGACGCGGGAGCGGGCCTTTCCTCCGAAGCGGAGGAGAGAGGCTCTCCACTCGCCGGTACGGGAGCGGGCGCCGTGAGGAGGGGGTCCGCCTCCTGAGGAGGAGGTACCCCGTCCGGGGCGCCCGTGCTCTCGGCGCCGCCGACCTCGGACGTTCCCGTCTCCTCGGAGGGCCCCAGGATCCGCACGCCCTCCCGTTCTCTGCCCCCGGCCTCCCCGGAGACCTCGGCGGGAGGGTCGGTCGTGGGCAGTTGGCTGTTGCGTACGGCCACCTCGCCCTCGTCGGCGGGCCCCAGGAGTCGGACACCCTCTCTCTCCCCGTGCGGCATCGGGGACGAACGCGCGGCATGCGGCAGCCCGGTGCCGCCCGTCGCGGCGGTGATCCCCGCCCCGGTGTGCCCGGTGACGGCGGCCCGTCCCTGGGCGTCCTCGGCCACGGAACGCTGGACCACCTCGCGGCCGTAGGAGGCCAGCTCTTCGGGGCTCACCACCGTGCCGGGCTCCCAGGAGGGAGGCTCCGTGCCCACCCACAGCGCGACCCGACCCCGTGGCGGGCTCGTCCAAGGGGCGACGAAGTCCGTGCCGCCGCTCGGCCGCACCTCCAGGTCCAGTACCGGGTCCGGGCACGGTCCCGGGCTGGCCCGTCGTACCAGACCCACCGACCCCCGGGCGTGCCCGTTCGAGGTCACGTAGACGGCCCGGATCCGGTAGTGGTACTCCACATCGGTCTGGACGTCGGTGTCGCGAAAGCCCGCGCCGTCCGTCTCCACACGCACCCCGTCGCCCGGTCCGCGGGGAGGGGCGCCCTCACCACGCAGCACCTCCACGCGCACGGCCTCCGCGGGGGCCTCCCAGGTGCCGCACACCTCCCGCTCCCCGGCGTACACACGCAGCGCGCGGACCTCCGGGGCGATCACCACCGGCGGGGTGGACACCGCCTCCGAGAGCCCGCGGCCCCCGCGTACCGCCACCACGGTGTAGTGGACCTCAGAGCCCACGGGCGCGCCGGTGTCGGTGATCTCGGTCCCCGACGACTCGCCCACCGCGACCTCACGGGCCTTGCCGTCGCGTCCGGTACGGCGGTTGACCCGATAGGTGAGAGCTCCGGCCACGCTCGGGCTGGGCCGCCAGGTCACGACCACGCTGCGACCCTCGACCCGTGCCTCCGCCTCGCGTGGGGGCAGGGGCTCGACCTCGCCCAGCCGGGCGGCGAGCCTCTCGTCGTCCACGGCCACGTCCACCGCGGCCGCGAGGGCCCGTGCCGCCTCCTCTCGGTCGCCCGCGCGCAGCGCGCGGTCCGCCTCACCGGTCAGCTCCTCCACCTGGCGCATCCGTACGCGCAGTCGGGCGTGCAGGTCGTGGTCCTCGGGCAGGTCCTCGGCGGCCTCCTGTGCCTGCCGCAGCCGGTTGTCCATGAGCAGGTCGCGTACGCTGCGCTCGGTGTGTGCGGAGGACGCGAAGCCAGGGCCGGAGCGCCGCACGGTCGCCGCCAGCAGCATCGCCTCGTTCTCGAACAGCCCCCGAGCCGCCCAAGTGCGGACCAGCTCCGACTCCGCCACGGACGCGGGCTGCTCGCGCATGTGGCTGACGACCTCCCACAGCACGAGAGCCTCACGTAGCGCCTCGTCGCCGTCGGCGCGCAGGATCTCCAACACGTTCTCGGACGCGTCCCTGTGTTCGGCGGTCTCCTCCGACCGCACCCGTTGGACCGCCTCGTCCAGGACGACCTTGTCCAGGCCTGTGCCGTCATGGAGACGGAAGCCGTCCAACACGCTGAACCCTTCGGCCAGGCGCGCCTGGCCGAAGACCACCATGGGGGAGAAGACCAGACCCCGGGCGTGCAGGTTCTCACGTAGCGCACGGAAGGCCCGCAGACGCGGTGCGTCGGGCAGCTCGGGCAGACGCTCCACCACGTGCACGCCGTGGTCGAGCAGGATCCGTTCGGCGTCGCTCTCGGACACGCCCACCGGCGCGATCATCGAACGGAAGGTGGCCCTGTCCACCATGGCGGTGGTCAGGTTCTCGGCGATCCCCGACCACTCGGCCAGTGCGCGCCGGGCCGCCTCCTCACGCATCCGGTGGAAGTGGGAATAGGTGAGGGCTCCCTCGCCCTCCAGACGCTCGTGCTCGGTGATCAGGTCGGTCAACACCTTGCGCAGCGAACGCCGACCGTCCCGCAGCGTGCGCCAGTGGGCGCACACCTTCGTGACGTGTTCGGTGAAGGCGCCGGGGTCGGCGCGCAGTCGCCGCTCCAGACGCGAGTCGACGCCGTAACGCGTGAACGGGTTCGCCGGGAGCCCGTGGGCACGCGCGGCCACCAGTACTTCGTCCTCGTAACGTGTGCGGTCCTGTGCGTCCCAGGGCATCGTGCGGTGCCGCTCCCCTCGTGTGGTCGTGGTCGTACGGTCCGGTGAGGGGGTGATGGGGATGTGGGTGGCGGTGGGTCGGAAGCCGGGGGCGGGGCGCGCTCAACCAGGGTGGGAAGGTCTCCGCTCGCCCGTGCCGTGGTGCCGTGGTGGTGAACGCATTCTTCCCGCCTTTTCTCCAGCGCATTCACGCTGTGTCCTTTTCAGCTCAGGAGCATACCTCTCAGCAATGCGTCGACAGGAGAACACAGGACTTTTGGGCGTGCGTGTCCGTAGCAGATTTGCCGATGTGCCGGAAAGGTCCTGAAGTGCGGGAACGTTGCCATGTGCGAGGGGAGTTGTGTTTTTCCGAGCTTTGTTGAAAAGGTGAGGAAAAAGCTGGGAAGTGACCGTGGAGAGTCGCCGTACGTCCCGCGTCCCCCGGTTTCTCGTCTTCGCCCGACCTACCAGCCGAGGACCTCCAGTGAGACCTCCCCCTGCTTCCGGAGTGCGTCACGGCGTTCGGTGAGGACCTCCTCGTGCTCCGCCATCGCACCTTTCAGGAAGTCGCGCTCGACGTCGACGACCGTGTCCGGATGGCCCGAGGAGTCCTTGCACTCCACGTGCGGGACCGCGGCCCGGGGAGAAGAGCCCTCTCCGGAGGCCGGGCTCCCCGGATACCCGTCCACCTGCCCGGCCATGCACTCCTCCCAGGCCACGGTGGCCGCGACGACACGGGACTCCTCCATGGCGGCCGCGAAGGACTCGTCGAGGAGATCCTCCACGAGCACATGGGACCCGGGGACGTCGTTGACCGTGCCGTCCTCCGGCCCCGAACGCGGCGAGAAGTTCGGATCGATCCGCTTGCGTGCCCAGGACAGGCAGCCGCCCTCGGGTACCGGGTCGCCCGAGGGAGTGTCGATGTCCGGCCCGTCGTTCCTCAGGGCCGCCTCGGCCAGGGCGCGCAGGTCCGCGTCCCCCCACAGGTAGGGATCCCCCCCTCGTCCTCGGGCGGGCCGAACCCGTGCTCCTCGGCGATGTCCACACGCACGTTCCCGTACCGGCGGTACTCCCGCTGAGGGCCGAAGGCGCTCATGGCCAAGGGGTCCATTCTCGTTTCGGGGGCGACCGAGGCCTCGTGTCCCAGGTCCACCAGGCACTCCACGACCAGCGTGTCCACGGCCCTGTCGACGACGTACCTCTCGTACAGGTCGAGCCGGTGATCGTACACCGGCAGGTGCGGGCGTTCACTCGAAGTGGTGTCCGCGCCCGCGTAGGGAT
>CALGOD010000288.1 GCA_937957845.1 uncultured Nocardiopsis sp. | reverse complement strand
CCCCAACGGGATTCGAACCCGCGTTACCGCCTTGAAAGGGCGGCGTCCTAGGCCGCTAGACGATGGGGGCCCGTGTGACAGGTCAAGCATAGGGGAGATACTCGACCAACACCAAAGCGGTCATGCCCGACGTGCCCCTCGCCGGTCGATCCCCGCCTTCCGAGGAACGCACATGTCAGGGTGTGCGCTCGGCCTCGGTGGCGTCGTCCTCGGGACTCTCCTCGGGTTCGCCCACCGGACGTTGCGGTTCGGGCTCGATCTGCCGCTCCACCTGTGCGGACGTGAGCCCCACACCGCCGAGGTCGATGTCGTCGCGAGTCTGGAGGCGCCCGGTCTCGGCGTCGAAGTACAGCACCGAGGCCTGATAAGGGGTCGGACGACCAGAACCGTGATCAAGGCCACTCAGTCCCGCGCCCCCGGTGGACCCCTGCACCAGGAATCTGGTGCCCAGGTCGGTCAGGTAGGTGGACCGTATGTGCTCGCCGCCCGTCAGCACCAGCGGGGCCACACCGTCGAACGCCTCCGCCTGTGTGCGCGTGTGCATCAGGACCACGTCCACGTCCTCCTTGGAGCCGATCACCTCCGCGGCCTCCTCCTCACCCTGGGCGGCCACTCCGGCGGCGTCAGGGTTGAGCCTGGTCGCGTCCGGGGTGAACCTGGGGTCCCCCGACCCGTAGAAGGTCAGGCCGCCGACCTCCCGGACGTCGCCGTCCAGGACCACGGCGTTCTCCTGGGCCTCCACCGCACGCTGCGTGCCCATGGAGTCGTGCTGACCGCGCACCCACACGTACGGAACGTCCAGGCCGCCGATCTCGTCGGCGAACACGTCCTCGGCCGCGCTGCCCCGGTCGGTGAGGTCCCCGGAGTCCACCACCATGTCCACCCCGTACTGCTCCAGCAGGGTGCGGATGATGCTCCACGAGGCCGGGTTCAGTTGGATGTCGGACACGTGCAGCACACGGATCACCGACTCGTCCTCCTCGTACACCGGCAGGGAGGAGGTGGCCTCGTAGAGCGTCGCGACGTTGCCGACCAGTCCCGCCAACTGCTCCTGGTACTGGCTGAACCGGCCCATCACCTCCTCCACGCTGCCCACCACCTGCGGGGCGCCCGCGATCAGGCCCGTGTAGCGGGGCTCGGCGATGGCGCTGGGGTTGAAGGTGTGGGCGGCCACGGCGCCGGAGGCCACGAGCACGCCCAGCGACACGCCCGCGCCGGCCAGGGCGCGCCACACG
Organism: uncultured Nocardiopsis sp.; assembly: GCA_937957845.1. Taxonomy (GTDB): domain Bacteria; phylum Actinomycetota; class Actinomycetes; order Streptosporangiales; family Streptosporangiaceae; genus Nocardiopsis. The sequence goes on along the minus strand of CALGOD010000288.1, from coordinate 4,067 downwards.
TTCCGGAAGAGCAGCAGCCCCACCACGGCCGCGCCGAGGGAGACGGCGAGCAGGGCGCGCACCACCAGGTCGATCACACCGTCGCGCAGGTCCGAGCCGATGCCCGCGGCCATGCGGTTGATGGCGTCGGGGTCGGCGAAGGCCTCCTCCGCCGCGGACAGTCGGATGTCGGAGATGGTCGCCTCGAGTTTGAGGGGGGCGCTGTGGGTGTCGAACGCCAACTGCCCGAGGGGGGCGACGTTGACGACCGTCTCACCGTGCCACTGGGGACTCAGCCCCAGGGTGACGTCCGCCGGTCCGATGGGGGTGACGACCTGGCCGCCCAGGGCCAGGCCCAGCCAGCCTCCGGCCAACCCCGCCACGACGACACATCCCCACCTCCACGCACGCCCCCCGCGCAGCCGGTCGAAGGTGCCGCGGAGCCGCTGGAGGGCTCCACGGAAGTCGTACCCGCGGATCGCTTCCCAAGACAACACATCCCCATCATGCCGTCGTGGAGGGCCGTTCCCAATATTTCCTCCCCTCCAGAGTGTTATGTCGCTTCCAGCCGGTCCCACCCAGACAGCACAATGGCGGTGTGGTGGAACTGACACGCAGGGAGTTCGAGGAACTGGTCGCCGACGCCTTGGACCAGATCCCGCCCGAACTGGCGAAACTGATGGACAACGTGGTGATCACCATCCAGGACGAGTCCCCGGAGGGGCTGCTCGGCCTGTACGAGGGCATCCCGCTGACCGAGCGGGGAGACTCCTACTTCGGTGTGCTCCCCGACCAGATCTTCATCTACCGGCGCAACATCTGCGCCTTCTGTGAGACGCGTGAGCAGGTGGTGGAGGAGGTGCGGGTGACCGTGGTGCACGAGATCGCGCACCATTTCGGAATCGACGACGCCCGGTTGCACGAACTGGGCTGGGGGTGACCCTCGGTGACGACGCCCACGCACGTGCCCCCACCAGCGGCGATTCCCTCTGTGAGGCCCTCCGTCGAGCACAGCGTTCCTCCGGGGCTCCCGAAAAGAAAAACCCGGTCCGTTGGGACACTCCTCACCCACAGCAACGAATCAGACACGAATTCCCCCGAACCGCTTGCGACCCAGCTCACCTTCCGGGACGGTTGGTCATTGGGACACGACACAGCGTGATTACAACCCTGTAACAAGTAAGGGAGTGCCGGGTGGCCAATCCGCGCCTCGAGAACACACCTGACAACGGAGACCACGAGTCTTCAAGCGCCCCCGACAACGATGACTGGCGTAGTAGTTACCGCGACGTCATGGCGATCAGCGAGTTCCGCTCCGTCTGGCTCGCGCACGCCCTGTCGATGATCGGCACGAACCTGCTGAACATCGCCACCAGCGTCCTCGTCTTCCAGGTGACCGGTTCAGCATTGGCCGCAGGCGTCACACTGGCCCTGACCTTCCTACCGCCGATCATCAGCCCCCTGATCGCCGGACTCGCCGACCTCTTCCCCCGCCGTCGGGTGATGATCGGCTGCGACCTCGTGCGCGCGCTCGTCATCGTGCCCATCGGTATCCCGGGCATGCCCATCTGGGCCGTCTGGGTACTGCTGTTCTGCTCGGTGGTGCCCTCGATCCCCTTCTCCGCGGCGCGGGCGGCGATGATGGCCGAGATCGTCCAGGGCGAGCGTTACGTGGCCAGCACCGCCATCATCCAGCTGACCACGCAGATCGGCATCCTCTCCGGCCTGGTCGCGGGCGGTGTGATCGTCACCTTCGTCGGACCCAACATCACCGTGATGTCGACCGGCCTGCTCTTCGTGCTGTCCGCCCTCATCGTGCTGCTGGGGGTCAAGGCGCGCCCCTCGCCCCGCGCGGAGGCGGAGGACGGTCCCGGTTTCCTCGTCATGACCCGTGACGGCGCCAAGTTGGTCTTCAGCGACCCCCGGCTGCGCACCCTGGCGTTGATGGCCTGGCTGGCGGGTCTGTACGGCATCCCCTTCGGCCTGGCCAACCCCATGGCGGCCGAGGTCGGCGCCGGCCCGACGGCCACGGGCTTCCTCATGGCGGGCCCGTCGATGGGGGCCTTCCTGGGCGGGCTCGTGCTGACGCGCGTCATCGCACCGCCCACCCGCATGCGCCTGCTCGGTCCGCTGTCGGTGTTCGCCAGCGTTCCGCTCCTGATCTGGCTGACCGACCCGCCCCTGTGGCTGATGGTGACGAGCCTGGCCCTGTGCGGCGTCGCGGCCTCCTACCAGTTCGTGGCCAACGCCGCGTTCGTGTTGTGCGTGCCCAAGGAGGGGCGCGGACTGGCCTTCGGGCTGGTCGCCGCGGGGCTCCAGGCCGCGCAGGGTGTGGGCATCCTGATCGCGGGGGTCTTCGCCGAGCAGTTCGGCACCGGCATCGTCATCGCGACGGTCGGCGCCCTCGGCGTGCTCTGTGCGCTGTTCCTGGCGGTTCCGTGGTCGCGGATGGCCGGGGAGACCATCGAGCGGATGAACGCGACCGAGGAGCCGGCCTAGAGCGGACAGTGGTGGAACACGTCCCCCCTCCTGAGGGTGGGACCCGGGGCCCTTCCATACGGGAGGGTCCCTTCTTCGTATGGTCGGCTCTTCGTACGGCCGGTCTGCTCAGCCGACCCGTCGACGTTCGGCGCCGTGCTCCGCGGAGGTCTCACGGGTCTCCTCGACCTCGCACTCCTCCCGCGGAACACGCAGTTCGCGGCGCTTCCAACCCGGATGCGCTCTGAGGGTCCACATCAGTTCTGGCTCGGCTTTCCTTGGAAGTTACGGATGATCTGCTCCAGCAGGGAGTGCTTCTCGCCCGCGGCCGGCATGATCAGCCAGGCCAGGATGTAGACGAAGACCCCGCTGAAACCGAGGACCGTCAGGACCACGAAGATCAGACGGACGATGGTGGAGTCGATGTTGAGGAACTCGGCGATCCCGCCGCACACACCGGCCAGGTAACGGTCGGATCCACTGCGCCGGAAGCGCTTGTTCTGATAGCTCTCGTTCATGTCTCCACCCTGCCCGCTCCCCACGACGATTCCCATCCGGGACAGCCCTGGGCCTTCCCTGAAACACCCCCGAGCCCTCTCGGAGAAGCCCTGGAATCGAGGTGGGGCGCTCGGGGCGTCCCCTCCTGGAAGGACGCCGGAGCATGGGAACGCGGGGCTCTCCGGGCGTGTCGCACACCCGTAGAGGCCCCGGGGGCCGATCAGCCGCCGGAAGCGAAGGGCCCGTAGGCCTCACCCAGGTGTCGGAAGGCCTCACGGACCTTGGCGCGCACGTCCGCGGCCTCCTCCGTCTCGGAGAAGTGCAGGCGCCTCACGGTGTGACGCATCACCGACATGGCCGCGGCGGCGACCAGCATCGGACGGTCGTCCTCGGGCGAGGCACCGGTCCGCTCGGCGACGGCCGCGGCGACTTCCATCTCCATCTCGTGGAAGCGGGCGAGCATACCGCGTACGAGTTGTGGTTCGCGCTCGGTGAGCTGCCTGCGCAGACGGATGTTGGCGCGCTGTGTGGCGAGGTCGTCGGTACTGACCAGAAAACGGATCAGCACGGTGATGAGGTCCTCGACGAAGTCACCGGTGGGACCGCCGTCGACGAACTCCCTCCGCGCCTCCTCGTCGGGGCCCTGGGGGAGGTCGTCGAGGAGTGCGTCCTCCTTGGTGCCGAAGTAGTTGAAGAAGGTCCGGGTGGAGACGTCGGCCTCCGCCGCGATCTCCTCCACCGTCACCTTCTCCAGGCCCCGTTCCAAGGTGAGGCGCACGGCCGCGTCCCGAAGGGCACGGCGTGTGGCCTGCTTCTTGCGTTCGCGAAGCCCCAATGGTCCTCCCCCGGGCACGGTCGACCTCCGCGGCTCGTGCGATGTCCGTACACAGGCCATTCTCGCAGGAGTCCGCGAACCGTACCGGGGGCATGGGGTACGACCACTCCGACGTGGCCGCACGCACGTCCTACCGGCCGACGAAGCGGTGGGGACGGACGTAGACGATCACGCGTTCCTCCTCGGCGGCGCGGCCCGGGTAGGGCTTTCCGAGGGGCTTCTGGGGCAGCTGGTCGATGACGGCCTTGTCCTCGTCCTCCTCCACAGGGTCGACCTC
>CALGOD010000287.1 GCA_937957845.1 uncultured Nocardiopsis sp. | reverse complement strand
GTGGTCGACCAGTCCCTCCTCCAGTACCCGGGCGCGCTGGAGCAGCCCGGCCCGGAGCTTTTCGGTGTGGACGTGGGCGTCTTCTTCCCCACCGTCCACCGGGACGAGGGCCAAAGTGTCCTCCTCGCCCGTGACCACCACTCCACCGTGGTCACGGACCAGTTCGGTGACCACGCGCCGCACCAGGTCGGGTGTGCGGGGTTGGGGCAGCATCACCGCGCTGACGACCACATGGCCGCCGTCCCCGGCCGAACCGGTACCGCGCAGGAGCTCGGTGACCTCGTCGAAGCGCTGGGCCGCCAACAGTCGGGGAAGTCCCTCCAGGTGTCGGGCGTCGGCCAGCGCGCGCTCCTCCTCACGGCTACGGGCGATGACGGCGAGGGAGACCAGTTCGGCGGCCGACTCGTGCTCCTCCTCGGTCCAGGTGGTGTGGTCGCCCTCGCGGACCAGCAACCAGGTGGTCAACGGGTGGGATTCCTTGGTGCGCACCGGCATGAGGGTGAGCGCACGACCCTCCTCCTCGGGCGGGTGGACGGTGTGCGGGAAGGAGGAGACGGTCAGGGCCTGGGCCGCGAGCCGCTCGCGTTCGCCCTGGGGCAGGGCCTTGCCGGAGGCGGCGACGTGGCGTCCGGTGGAGGAGATGATCCAGGCGTCCTTCCCGGTCGCCTGGGCGAAGGCACTCGGCAGTTCGGCCCCCGCCGCGACCTCGGCCATGAGTCGGCGGTGACGGTCGCGGGTCTCGGTCATGGTGCTGATGCGACGCTGTGTCAGGGAGCCCACCACCTCCTCGGTGACCGCGCCGAAGGAGGTCTCCGGGGGAACCTCGATCAGGGGCAGATCGTGGGCGCGGCAGGCGTCGATCAGGTCCGGGGGGATCTCGCCCAGGGCGGTTCCCGCGCCGAGGGCGACCACTCCGGCGCCGACGATGGAGGACACGAAGGTCTCGGAGTCCTCGGGGCGGGTGTGCCACATCATGCCGGTGAGGATGAGCTCGCCGCCGCGCAGGTAGCGGGCGGGTTCGAGCAGGTCGGTGGGGTAGGCCCAGCGCAGTACGCGGTCGGCGTGCTCGGCCCCCGTCACGAATCTCAGATGCAGCCGCTTGATCGCGAGCAGCTCACTGATGCGCATGGACGTTCCTCTTCATCGCTGATGTGGGCGGGTGCGCACCTGCGACCGGTGCGGGGCGCGACCGACGGTGGCCGTCGGAGGACACCACTTGTAGGAATCGCCCAACCTTAACCGTTCGGCGAACGGACACTTCATGTCATCACTTGCTGGTGAGGAGCGCGCTTCCAGTGGTGTACTTCACAGATCACCCGGTAAGCAGGGAACGACGTGACCGAAGAACCGTGCCGGCCGCGAGTGGGCGGCGGCGAGAACGTGGCGACAAGAGGACCGACATGGAGTTCCTGAGCCCCTCCACGCTGGAGGAGGCACTCGAGGCCAAGAGCGCCCTACCCGAGGCAGTACCGATCATGGGCGGCACCGACGTGATGGTGGAGCTCAACTTCGACAGGAGGCGCCCGCCCGCCCTGATCGACCTGACCCGGATTCCCGAGCTCGCCGAGTTCGGCCCCGAGGACGGCCGTACCCGCCTGGGCGCGGGTGTGTCCTACACCAAGGTCATCGAGCATCTGTCCGACAGGGCGCCGGCCCTGGCCAAGGCCTCCCGCTCGGTGGCCTCTCCCCAGATCCGCAACCGGGGCACCGTGGGCGGCAACCTGGGCGGCGCGTCTCCCGCGGGTGAGAGCCACCCGCCGCTGTTGGCCACCGACGCGGTGATCGAACTGGCCTCGGTGCGGGGCAGGCGCAGGGTGCCCGCCCGGGAGTTCTACCTGTCTTTGCGCACGACGGCCCGGCGCGAGGACGAACTGATCACCGCCGTGTTGCTGCCCGAGCCGTCGGGGCCCCAGCAGTTCGCCAAGATCGGTACGCGCAACGCGATGGTCATCGCGGTGACCTCGTTCTCGTTGGCGCTGGACTCCGAGCGCCGGACCGTGGGCACGGGTCTGGGTTCGGCGGGTCCCACCCCGTTGCGGGCGGAGGCCGCCGAGGAGTTCCTGGCCGGGGAGTTCGACTGGGAGGGCGGCGGTTCGCCCCCCGAACCCGTGGTGCGCCGGTTCGGTGAGCTGGTGGCCGCGGCGGCCCGTCCCATCGACGACCAGCGGGGCAGCGCCGAGTACCGCAGGCACGCGCTGTCGGTGATGGCGCGCCGCGCGCTGAGCTGGTCGGTCACCGACTATCGGAAGGAAGTCATGCGATGCGCGTGAGTTTCAACGTCAACGGCGAGGACGTGACCGCCGACAACGTGTGGCCGGGTGAGAGCCTGCTGTACGTGCTGCGTGAGCGGCTGGGTCTGCCCGGCAGCAAGAACGCCTGTGAACAGGGCGAGTGCGGATCGTGCACGGTCTACTTCGACGGCGTGACGGCGTGCTCGTGCATGATCGCCGCCGGGCAGGCGCAGGGGCGTCGGGTGCGTACCGTGGAGGGCCTGTCCAAGGGCAGGGGGGCCGAGCGTGAGCTGAACACCGTGCAGGAGGCCTTCGTGGAGGCCGGGGCCGTCCAGTGCGGTTTTTGCACGCCGGGCCTGGTGGTGCAGACCGACGACCTGTTGGAGCGCACGGTGGGCGCGGGTCTGCCCGCGCCCGACGACGCCGAGATCCGTGAGGCGTTGGCGGGCAACCTGTGCCGTTGCACCGGGTACGAGAAGATCATCGAGGCGGTACACCTGGCCGCCGGGCGCAGGGGCGGGGGCGAGGCATGAGCGGATTCGACATCGGGTCCGCGGCCGGCGGCGACTTCGTCATCGAGGGCGCCCACGTGGTCACCGTGGACGGGGACGAGTACGCCGACGGGCACGTGCTGGTGCGCGGGGGTCGGATCGCGGCGGTGGGGCCCGGCCCGGCTCCCGCCCCGGAGGGCGCCGAGCGTGTGGACGGGCGCGGACGCCTGGTCACCCCGGGCCTGGTCAACACCCACCACCACCTCTATCAGTGGGCGACGCAGGGGTTGTTCGCCGACGGCACGCTCTTCGAGTGGTTGGTGGGTTCCTACGAGATCTGGGGGCGGTTGGACGCCGAGGTGGTCTCGGGCACGACCTCGGCGGGGTTGGCCCACCTGGCCCTGTCGGGGTGCACCACCGCTTCCGACCACCACTACGTCCACCCCTCGGGGCGCGGCGACATCGTGGCCGCGGAGGTGGAGGCCGCCCGTGAGGTGGGGGTGCGCCTGGACCTGGCCCGTGGGTCGATGGACCGGGGGCGCGACCAGGGCGGGCTGCCACCGGCGACCAGCGTGGAGCCGCTGGAGCAGGCGTTGTCGGGGACCGGGGCCGCCATCGACACCCACCACGACGCCTCCTTCGGTTCGATGACGCGGGTGGCGGTGGCCCCGTGCTCTCCGTTCTCGGTCTCGCGTGAGTTGATGGTGGAGTCCGCGGCGTTGGCCCGCGACAAGGGGGTGCGGCTGCACACCCACCTGGCCGAGACCCTCGACGAGGAGGAACAGTGCCTGGACGAGTTCGGGTGCACTCCGGTGGAGTACGCCGAAGAGCTCGGCTGGTTGGGCGAGGACGTGTGGTTCGCGCACGCGGTGCACCTGTCGGACGCGGCGATCGGACGGTTGGCGGCCACGGGCACCGGGGTGGCGCATTGTCCCACCTCCAACGCCCGTCTGGGCGCGGGTATCTGTCGGGTTCCCGAACTGTTGGAGGCGGGTGTTCCCATGGGGCTGGGTGTGGACGGTCCGGCCTCCAGCGAGCTGACCCCGTTGGCCGGTGAGATGCACCAGGCGCTGCTGATGGCACGTGCCCGTAAGGGGCCCCGGGCGCTGTCCGCGCGTCAGGCGCTGGAGATGGCGACCCTGGGCGGTGCCCGGGTGCTGGGGCGTGAGAGCGAGCTGGGTTCCCTGACGGTCGGCAAGCTGGCCGACATCGCCCTGTGGCGGGTGGACGGGTTCGGCTACGACGTCATCGACGATCCCGTGGTGGCGGCGGTCTTCGGTCCCGTCCCGCCCCTGGAACGGCTCTGGGTCGGCGGCGACACCGTCGTCGACCGGGGGGAGTTGCGCACCCTGTCCCCCGAGACGGCCGCCGCGCGCGGTCGTGCGGCGCACCGAGCCCTGATGCAGGAGGTGAGCCGCTGATGGCGGCGACGATCCGTACCGTGACGGACCTGGCCAGCACCACCGAGGACGGGGTGGGCGCCAGTCCCCGACGTCCCGACGGAACGTTGAAGGTCACCGGCGAGTTCGCCTACTCCTCGGACATGTGGATGGAGGACATGCTGTGGGGCGCCACCCTGCGCAGCCCCCACCCGCACGCCGAGATCCTGGGCATCGACATCACCGAGGCGCTGAAGGTGCCCGGAGTGCACGCGGTCCTCACCCACGAGGACGTGCCCGGCGAGAAACGTTACGGCCTGGAGCACCAGGACCAGCCGGTGCTGGCCTTCGACAAGGTGCGTTACGAGGGGGAACCGGTGGCCGTGGTGGCCGCGGACCATCCCGAGACGGCCCGCCGGGCGATGGAGCGCATCCGGGTGGACTACGAGGTGCTGGAGCCGGTCGTGGACTCTCGTAGGGCCGCGCTGGACCCCGACTGCCCTCGCGTGCACGCGGAGGGGACGCTGCCGGAGAACCCCGAGCACAATCCCCGCGGCAACCGGTTGCGTTACCAGCCCATCCGCACCGGTGCGTTCTCCGAGGTGGCCGGATCGCAGGAACGCGAGCGGCGGGTTCTGGAACGACTGCGCGCCGAGGCCGACGTGGTGGTCTCCTCCGAGTACGAGGTCGGCATGCAGGACCAGGCCTTCCTGGGGCCGGAGTCGGGTATGGCCGTACCGGCCGAGGACGGCGGGGTCGACCTGTACGTGGCCACGCAGGCTGCACGTCGACCAACGCCAGATCGCCCCCGCCCTGGGTCTGCCGCAGGACAAGGTTCGGCTGACCCTTGCCGGTGTGGGCGGGGCCTTCGGGGCCCGTGAGGACCTGTCGATGCAGATCCACGCCTGTCTTCTGGCGCTGCGTACCGGCAGACCGGTCAGGTTCGTGTACAACCGTGAGGAGTCCTTCTACGGGCACGTTCACCGGCACCCAGCCAGGATGCGCTACGAGCACGGCGCCCGCTCCGCCGGCACAC
>CALGOD010000286.1 GCA_937957845.1 uncultured Nocardiopsis sp. | reverse complement strand
CCCCCCCCGCAACGCCCCCCTACCCCCCTCCCGCCCCCATCCCGAGCGGCTCGCCGGGGACTTCGCGATCCCAATGGAGCCCACGGACGGCGTCATCGAGGGCGGCTGCCAGGGCACCATGCGCGTGGAGGTCACCACACGGGGCAAGCGCGCCCACAGCGCCCGCTCGTGGATGGGGGAGAACGCCATCCACGGCGCCGGGGCCGTCCTGGACGTCCTGCGCTCCTACACCCCGCGAGAGCCCGAGGTGGAGGGACTGCGCTTCCACGAGGGGCTCAACGCGGTGTTCATCGAAGGCGGCGTCGCGGGCAACGTCATCCCCGACGAGTGCGTGGTCAAGGTCAACTACCGGTTCGCCCCCGACCGGTCGATCGCCGAGGCCGAGGCGCACCTGCGCGAGGTCTTCGCCGGCTTCGAGGTGGAGGTGGTGGACGCCGCCGCCCCCGCCCGTCCAGGGCTGGACGACCCGTCGGCCGCCGCGTTCGTCACGGCTGTGGGAAAGGGCGAGGCCCGCGCCAAGCTCGGATGGACCGACGTGTCCCGCTTCTCCGAACTGGGGGTCCCCGCGGTCAACTACGGCCCCGGCGACCCGCTGCTCGCGCACACCAAGGACGAGTACGCCGAGATCGCCAAGATCCATGAGGCGGAGGAGCGCATGACCGCCTGGTTGACCGGAGCGCGCTGACCCTCGAGGGGAGGACACCTCGGGGACCCGTCGTCCCGGCGGGAGGACGGGTCCCCGGAACAAGACCCTCTGGTCACCGCCAGGACATGTGTGGTTCGGGTGTGAGCATGTTCGGCCCGGATACCTTGTACGGCATGACGGAAGCACAAGAGCAGGTACGACGAGCGGGTCCCCTCACCTATCGGGGCAGCTCCATTCCCAACACCACCACCGACCAGCGCCTCCTCGACCGGCGTGGCCCCTCCGAATGGGTGCACACCGATCCCTGGCGGGTGCTGCGCATCCAGTCGGAGGTCGTGGAGGGCTTCGGCCTGCTGTCGGAGCTGCCCTCGGCGGTGAGCGTGTTCGGCTCGGCCAGGATCAAACCGGGCACCCGCTACTACGACCTCGGAGTCGAGGTCGGAGCCAAGCTCGCACAGGCCGGATACGCCACCGTCACCGGTGGGGGACCGGGGCTGATGGAGGCCGCCAACAAGGGCGCCCAGGAGGCGGGCGGGCTGTCCGTGGGGCTCGGGATCGAGCTGCCGTTCGAGCAGTCGCTCAACGAGTACATCGACATGGGCATGACCTTCCGGTACTTCTTCGTCCGCAAGCTGATGTTCGTCAAGTACGCCCAGGCCTTCGTGGTGCTGCCGGGTGGCTTCGGCACCCTGGACGAGCTGTTCGAGGCGGCCACCCTGGTCCAGACCCACAAGGTCACCAAGTTCCCCATCGTGCTGGTGGGCACCGAGTTCTGGGGTGGGCTACGGGACTGGATCCGTGACAGCCTGCTGGAGAACGAGCTGATCAAGAAGCACGACATGGAGCTCGTCCAGGTCGTCGACGGTCCGGAGGAGGTCGTCGACATCATCCGCGACTCCCACATGGACATGGCGCGACGGTACGAGGAGTCGGAGGAGCGGCCGGGACCCGAACAGTAGGGCACGGTGAGCGGTTCGGCGGACTCCGGGGAGGGGCACGACCGGAGTCCGCCACGGGGTCCATGTCCGGTCGGGTATGGCACGATCGTGTCCGTGCCTGTTCTCATCATGGTCCTCGTTGCCGCCGCCGCGCTGGCCGTGCTCGTCGGTGTCGTCTACGTCGTGCTCGGCAAGGGCGGTCAACTCGCCCGCTTCGAGGCCGACTACCTCCCGCTCCCCCTTCCCGACGACCGTCCCGTCAAGGCGTTCGACCTCGCCCGCCTGGTCCTGCCCCTGGCGATGTGGGGCTACCACGTGCGAGCCGTGGACGAACTGCTCCTGCGTCTGACCGCCACCCTGCGCGAACGGGAGGAACGGATCCAGGATCTGGAGTGGCGCCTGTCGCGTCTGGATCCGTCCTACGTCCCCGAGGGGAGCGGTCCGCGGCCGGGTTCCCACCTGCCCGGAGACGCCTTCGCCCCGGAACTCGCGGAGGGAAGGAGCGACATGGGCGGCTCCGGAGACGTCGGGAGAGGTCCGGGTGGGGCGGAGAAGGACACGTCCGTACCGACCGACGAACCCGGTGGCACGTCGTCCGGAGGCGACGTCGAGCGCTGATCGCAGGCCAGGCGAGGGCGGCCGAGTTTCTTCCGGACGCCCGGATCGCGGTTCGGCGCCCCACTGTGGGTATGTCGTGCATCACATTCGCGACGCCCTTCTTGGGCGGTTCGACGTGTTCGAGTGCTCTATTCTCGTTCGCTGTACCCGGGTACCCCCACTCCGCCGGAGTGGGTGCAGCACCGTTGAGGATGGCGAGGATGGACGCAGCAGCCGAGCTGGAATCGGGAGCCGAGGACAAGGGTGAACAACCGGCCCCCTCCGTGACGGTCGCCCCCGTGCAGCTGTCCCTGTGGCCTCCGCCCAGGTCGACCCGTCACAGTAGTCGTCGCCGACGCCAGCTCACCGTGTTCGCCGCGGTCGTGCTGGTCGGGTTGTTGATCGGCGGTGGCGCCACGGCCTGGGCCCTGCTCTCCGACGACGCCGGTGAGGACGCGGACGAGAGCACGGCGCCCGCCGACTCCTTCTCCGGCTCCTGGTCCGGTGAGATGGTGCAGGTGGACACCGCGGGTGAACACGTGGCGGACTGGCACGCCGAGGTGCGGATCGAGGAAGGCGCCGAACGCGGCAGCACCGTGTGGACGACCTTCTCCTGCTCGGGCACGCTCGCGCTGTCCGCGGCCGACAACGACCGGCGCGTCTACGCCTACACCGAGCTCACCGACCCCGATGAGCGTTGTGTGGACGAGGCCGAGCTGACCGTGTGGCCCACCACGGACGGTGGTCTGAGGGCGGAGTGGTCGTCGATCACCCGGGAGGGGACCCGCATGGTCTCCACCGGTGATCTGCGCTGACCGAACCGGCCCGAAGAGCGCGGGAATCGGGCCGCGGTCGCCGCTGGGCGTACGTTCCCCGTGCGGTTCGCACCGCTCCCGTAGGGCGGAGGGCCGGGCGGCCTCCAGGCTCTCAACGGGTTTCGGCCGGGACCGATATAACCTTAATGGTTGACGGTTCCTCGTTGTCGGGTGTCCTCGACAGCGGTCCGAGCGCGATCTGGCGCACACACGGTGGCGAACCTCCGAGATAATGGTTCGAGAGTGACCCACGTCCCCAGGCCATGGGGGCGCGGAATCACCCGGAACCGGCCTACGGCCACAGGGCCGAGCCGGACCAAGCGGATCGGAGTCGGTGCTGTGGGTCGGCCCCGGTCACCCGCGAGGAACACTGAGAAAGGGGAATGGCATGGCGGCGATGAAGCCGAGGACCAGTGACGGGCCGATGGAGGTCACCAAGGAGGGTCGCGGCATCATCATGCGGGTCCCGCTCGAGGGCGGAGGACGCCTGGTCGTCGAGCTGACGCCGGATGAGGCCACCGAACTCCGGGACGCGCTCCAGGGCGTCGTCGGCTAAGACCGGCAGCACGTTCTTCCCCCACCAGGGCCAGAACGCCCGACGACCTTCGAGGTCGTAGACCCCCATGACAGCGAACGATTGTGAGCGGCCTGTGCCATTCGCCACGCAGATCCAACCCCGTCCGGGGAACCTCGCCGAATCCAGCGCGGACCTGCTGGTCATCCCCGTGCTCTCGGGAGACAGCGGACCGACGGAGGTCGAAGGGGTCGCGGACAGCGGCCTGACACAGGTGCTTCCGGCTCCGCTCACCGATCTCTTCGCGCACTACTCGCTCGCCGGGAAACCCGGCGAGTCGGCCCAGTTCCCGGTGCCCGGCGACCAGGGATTGGTCCGTCTGGCCCTTCTGGGGGTCGGTTCGGGTTCGCCCGACGACCTCCGGAAGGCCGGCGCGGCCCTGGCCCGGGCAGCCCGGGGCAAGGAGCGGGTGGCCTTCGCCTGGCCCGGCTTCGGCGCCGAAGCCGCCACCGCGTTCGCCGAGGGCGCGCTCCTGGCCTCCTACACTTTCAGCCTCAGGAGCACCGAGCCTCCGGCGGACCAGCGTCCCGCTCCGGTGATCGACGTGGTCGGCTCCGAGGACGTCGCGGACCCCCTGGCCCGCGGAACCCGGTTGGCCGAGGCCACCGCCTTGGCCCGCGACCTCATCAACACCCCCTCCCTGACCAAGGACCCCGCGTGGATGGCCGTGCGCGCCCGCGAGGTCGCCGAGGAGTCGGGACTGCAGGTGCGGGTCTGGGACGAGAAGGACCTGGAGGAGGAGGGCTTCGGTGCCATCCTCGGCGTGGGCCGGGGCTCGTCGAAGCCACCGAGGCTGGTCCAGCTGTCCTACACCCCGGACGACCCCACCGGTCACATCGTGCTGGTGGGGAAGGGCATCACGTTCGACACCGGCGGTCTGTCGCTCAAGCCCAACGAGAACATGTCGTCGATGAAGACCGACATGAGCGGTGCGGCGGTCGTGCTCGCGGCGCTCTCGGCGCTGGCGGGCATGGGATCCCGGGCCCGGGTGACCGGTCTGCTGGCGTTGGCCGAGAACGCCTTCTCCGGTGACGCCACCAGGATCGGCGACGTTCTCACGACCTACTCCGGCAAGACCGTGGAGGTGCTCAACTCCGACGCCGAGGGTCGGCTGGTCCTGGCCGACGCCCTGGGCTACGCGGTCGCCGAACTGGAGCCGGACGTGATCGTGGACGTCGCCACCCTGACGGGGGCGGCCAAGTTCGCGCTCGGAACCGGTATGGCCGCGCTCTACAGCACCGACGACGCGCTCGCGGTCGAGCTGGAGAGCGCGGGCGAGGCCTCCGGCGAGCCGCTGTGGCGGATGCCCCTGACCGAGGAGTACGCTCCGGCGACGGAGTCCCGAGTGGCGGATCTGGCCAACATCGGGACCCGTAGTGAGTTCGGGCCGGCCGGAGCCACCACCGCGGCACTGTTCCTGCGCGCGTTCACCGGCGACGTCGCGTGGGCCCACCTGGACATCGCCGGCCCCGGTCGGTCGACGAAGGAGAGCGGTCTGCTCAGCAAGGGGGGTACGGCCTTCTCCACCCGTACCCTGCTGCGCTGGCTCTCCGAACGGTAGCCG
>CALGOD010000285.1 GCA_937957845.1 uncultured Nocardiopsis sp. | reverse complement strand
GGGCTGCCCGTGACCCGGCTGTTGGGGGGCATCGCCGGGAGGAGCGAAATGGGGTCGGCCGTGCTCCGGCTGCGGGGGACGCGCGTGGTCGGGCCGTTGCCCCTGATCCTGCGCGGACACGGGATGGGCCCCTGAGGGAGGAGCGTGCTCCTGCCACCCCTGGGTCTGAGCGTCGTGTCCCGGCTGTGGAGCGTACGGCGACCGGTCGTGTTCGGGAGCATACGGTGACGGAGCCTCCTGGCCGTAGGCCGGCTGCCCACCCGACTGCCGCCCTCCCCGCGGGTCGTGGTCGGGTTGTGGGGGCCGTTGCCCGTGCTCCTGCCCCTCGCTCTGCCCGTCGTCGGGCTGTCGCCCCTGGTGGGGGTCCTCCGGGGGCGGGGGGTTCGTCGGGGTCTCGCTCATGCTCTTCCTTGGCTCCGCTGATGGGGGCGGTTCTTGTACCACCGGGCTGTACCGACGACCGCGCAGGGCCGGAGGCGGGCCCGCGGTGACGACGGTGTCGACACCGCGTGCTGGACCAGATCCTAGGTCCTACCGCATGAGACGTACGCGGTGCGGCTCAGGATCCGTCCGGATGCGGACCCGTGACGAAATCGATCAGTTCCTCCACCCTGCCGAGCAGGGCCGGTTCCAGATCAGCATAGGTACGGACCGAACCGAGGATCCTGCGCCATGCCTCACCGGTCTGCATTCTCCAGCCCAACGCACGCACGACCCCTTCCTTCCAGGGGACGCCGCGAGGTACGTCGGGCCACTCGTGGATGCCCACGGCACGTGGGCGCACCGCCTGCCACACGTCCACATAGGGATGGCCGGCCACCAGTACATGGTCACCGCGTACCCGCTCGGCGATCCGTGACTCCTTGGAACCCGGAACCAGGTGGTCCACCAGGACTCCCAGCCTGCGGCCGGGGCCGGGTGAGAAATCCGCCACGATGGAGGCAAGGTCGTCGATTCCCTCCAGGAACTCGACCGCCACGCCCTCCACACGCAGATCGTGGCCCCAGACCTTCTCCACCAGTTCGGCGTCGTGGACGCCCTCCACGTAGATCCGGCTCTCCCTGGCGGTGCGGGCCCGCGCGTCCGGTACCGCGACCGACCCCGAGGCGCTGCGCGGCACTCCCCGCGGTCCGACGGCGGGACGGACCAGGGTGGCCGGCTTCCCCTCGACCAGGAACGCGGCCGGGCCGAGGTCGAACACCCGGCGTCGACCGTGTCGGTCCTCCAGGGTCACGGTGGCCTTGTCCCAGCCCACCACGGCCCCGCAGAAGGTCTCTTCGGCGTCCTCCACGACCAGGTCCCGGGACAGCGGCACCTCGCGTACCGCCCTCTTCCTCGGTGGACGTCGGCCCTCGGCCAGCACATCACGGCCATAACGGTCGGTTCCCTTGCTCACCACGGTCGTGCAGTCTACTGGTGGAGAGACCACCGGACCCGGCGGTGGAGGCGTGCGCCGCGGGATCCGATCGGGAAGGAAGAGGCCGGTCCGGGGGTTACCACTCCCAGGTAGCCGTCAGGGTTTGCGGCCGGGCGTAGAATTAGCACTGAGAACCATGGAGTGCCAGGAGGTGGCGACTTGCTGGATGAGCGCAAGCTCGCGGTCCTGCGTGCCGTCGTCGAGGACTTCGTCAACACCAATGAACCCGTGGGTTCCAAGGCCCTGGCGGATCGGCACAAGCTCGGAGTCTCCCCGGCGACCATTCGCAACGACATGGTCGCGTTGGAGGAGGACGGTTACATCACCCAGCCGCACACCAGTGCGGGACGGGTGCCCACGGACAAGGGCTACCGGCTCTTCGTCGACAGGCTCTCCTCGGTCAAGCCCCTCTCCGCGGCGGAACGTCGTGCGATCGAGTCCTTCCTCACCGGGGCCGTCGATCTCGACGAGATCGTCGCCCGTACGGTGCGGCTCCTCTCGCAGCTCACCCGCCAGGTGGCGATCGTCCAGTACCCCTCGCTGACCCGCTCGTCGGTCCAGCACGTGGAGCTGGTCCCCCTCGGCGGCCAACGGATCATGATGGTCGTGATCACCAACACGGGCCGCGTGGAGCAACGCGTCATCGACGGTCTGGGAGAGGTCGAGGAGACCGCCGTCAACGACCTGCGCGGCATGCTCAATCGCGCCATCGGCGGGCTCCACCTCGGTGACGTACCCGAGGCGGTGGAGGACCTGCCCTCCCAGGTGCCGACGGAGGATCGTCAGATGGCGACGTCGGTGCTCTCCGTCCTCCTGGAGAGCCTCGTCGAAC
>CALGOD010000284.1 GCA_937957845.1 uncultured Nocardiopsis sp. | reverse complement strand
CGACCTGCACTCCCACAGCTCCGTCTCCGACGGAACCGACACCCCTGCCGAAGTCGTCGAGTACGCGGTCGCCGCGGGTCTCGACGTGCTCGCGCTCACCGACCACGACACCGTCGCCGGGATCGAGGAGGCCGCCCGGAAGCTGCCCGCCGGCTTCACCCTCGTTCCCGGGATGGAGTTGTCCTGCGCCTACGAGGGGTCCAGCGTCCATCTGTTGTGTTATCTGTTCGACCCCGAGGAGCCGGACCTGGCCGAAGAGCTGCGCCGCGTGCGCTCCGACCGTGCCTCTCGCGCGGAGGAGATGGTCCGCAAGCTCCGTGAGCACGGAGTGGACGTCACCTGGGAACGGGTGCTGGAGATCGCCGGAGCCGGACACGAGGAATACGCCGACGCCAACACCATCGGCAGGCCCCACCTGGCCCGCGCGATCGTGGAGGCGGGGGCGGCGAGGGACGTCCAGGACGCCTTCGACCGCTGGATCGGCTCGGGAGGTCCGGCCTACGCCTCGCGCTACGCGATCGACCCGGTCCGCGCGGTGGGGCTGGTGCGCGCGGCGGGCGGAGTGTGCTCGCTGGCCCACCCGGGGCGTGCGGAGGGTTCCCTGAACAACACGGTCCCCCTCGAATTGGTCGAGCGCATGGTCGCCGCGGGAATGGGTGCGATCGAGGCGGACCACCCCTCGCACAACCGGGCTCGGGCCAGGTACTGGCGCGGTGTCGCCGATGACCTGGGCGTGGTGGTCACCGGTTCCAGCGACGACCACGGAAGCCTGACCGGCCGGCGGCTGGGGTGCCGGACCACCGACCCGGAGGCGTTCGAGCGGCTCGTGGCGCCGGCGACGGGAACGCCCCTGTTGCGGGGGTGAGGCATGTACCGGATCCCCGGAGTCCGGTACGGTACCGACCACTGCGCGGGAGCGCGACAATGGTCGCAACGCGATTCACCCGTACTCGGACGAATTCGAAAGGTCTGACGCCGTGTTCTGGAAGCGGAAGCCGAAGAGACAGGACGGCCAGGAGGCCACCGATTCCGCTGTGGAGGCCGCGGCGGACAAGGAGGAGGCCGCCACCGAGCAGGACGGCGGGGAGAGCGCGGAGAAGCCGGAGACGGAGGAGGTCACGGCCGGAACCGGGGCGGGCACGTCCGCCGACGACGGTGACGCCGCGGACGACACCGATGACGGACCCCAGGCCGAGAAGAAGTCCTCGGAGGCCGAGGAGGAGGCCGAGGCCGGCGACGTCTTCGCGGACGAGGGCGAGGAAGTCGGAGTGACCGGTCCCGACGGGGACGGCATCACGCGCGTGCGCACCGCCGGCGTCTTCGAGTTCGAGGGCGAGAAGAGCGACGTCGTCAGCAACACCTGGATCGTGAAGGCGGACGACGAGGGTGTCGTCGTCATCGATCCCGCCCACGACGCGGAGGCCATCCTCGAGGCCGTCGGCGACCGCGAGGTCTACCTCGTGGCCTGCACCAACGCCTACGGCCCCCACATCGAGTCGGCCATCAAGGTGGCGGAGGAGTTCGAGGCGCCCATCGCATTGCACCCGCGTGAAATGCGTGCCTGGCGTCGCCACCACGGTGCCGAGCGCCGCCCGGAGATCGAGGTGGAGGGTCAGGGCGCCCTGGACATCGGCGACCTGCACATCGACGTCCTCGCCCTGCCCGGTACCTCCACCGGCACCGTCGGCTACTACATCAGCGAGCTCGGCGTCGTCTTCAGTGGTGACACCCTGCGCAAGGGCGAACCCGGCATGGTCGGCAACACCTACGTCGACTACACGACGCAGTTGGCGTCCATCGGTGAGGCGTTGCTGTCCCTGCCTCCGGACACCCGGATCCTGCCCGACCGAGGTCCGTCCACCACCTCGGGCGCGGAGAGCAAGAACTTCGACTCCTGGGTCTGACCGCTCCCGAGTCGAAATGTCGGGACCCGGCTCACCGATCCGCCGCCGCGCCATCTCCTTCGTCGGCGCGGCGGCCGTGGCCTCAGTGACGGCCGACCGACTCCGCCTCGTTCCAGAACGAGGTCAAAGCGCTCGCGGTGGTCTCGGGCGCCTCCACGTTGGGGGAGTGACCCGCGCTGGGCACCACCAGACGCCTGGCGCCCAGACGCTCGGCCATCCGGTCCTGCTCCCGCGGAGACCACGCGTCGTCGTTCTCGCCGTACAGGACCAGCGTGGGCACGTCCACCCGAGCCAATTCGTCCACACGGTCCGGTGCGGACACGAGTTCTTCGGCCATGTGCATCAGGCCCACGGCGCTGCTGGACAGTAGCCGCCTGCGCAGGAAGTCATGGATCTCGGGCCGGTCCGTGCGCGACCGCGCCACCGTGTGGAACTGCTCCTCCCACAACTGCCGGAGCCGCTCGGCGGTGGGATTCACGGACACGGCGGCGATGAGGTTCCCCGCCGTACCCGCACCGGGGCCGCTCAGAGCGCCGGGACCCGAGCACATCAGGGTGAGGGAGGCCAGCGACGCCGTCCCGGTCAGCGCGGTCTCGCGGCAGACCAGACCGCCGAAGGAGTGCCCCAGCAAGTGGACGGGACGGCCCCCGCCGACCTGCTCCAGGACCTCGGCGACCACCGCGCCCAGGGAGGGCAGGCGGTAGTCCGGGCGGCGTACTCCGGAGACGGGGGGAAGGGACTCGGGTCCGGGTGACTCGTGGTTACCGGGCAGGTCGATCGCGACCACTTCCCGCCCGGCCTGGGCCAGGCTCTGGAAGAGGGCGATGAAATCCTCCTTGCTGCCGGTGAAACCGTGCACCAGGAGGGCGGGGGCCAGTGCGGAACCACCGGAGGTGGGAAGCGCGCGCAGTGCGGCCACCGGACCGTACGACAGGGCCATGTCCGTGCGCCGCACGCCCGGTGGCAGATCGATGAACCGAGGTGTACTCACGTCGGGCCACCCTAAACGATCGGTGACCCCGGCCGGCCGGATCCGGGCCGTGGCCGCGGGCGCCGGCCCGGGGAGGGCGACACCCGCCCCGTCCCGGCCGTGGCACCCATGGAGGTGGGTGCCACGTGGTCCCGGTCGCCCTTCCGTCTGTCGGGCGGCGGATGTCGGCCGGTCATGTCCGTCGGCGCGGACCCGTGGAGATCAGGTGTTCTCGGGGTCACGCCGGGCGGCGCTGACACCGCCGCGCGTGCGACGGCGTCGACGCACCCTGCGGGGACCCTCCGACGAGGACGCGGTGCTCTCGCGCGTGGTCTCCGCGGGAGTCGCGGAGCCGGAGGGCGTCTTGTCCGCCGGGCTCTCGGCCCGTGCCTGGCCACCGCGTGTACGGTGACGCGAGCGGCTGCGGCCGCGGTCGCGTCCGCCCTCGCTCCGGCGTCGACCACCACGCTCGCCCCGCGGCGTGCCGGTGTCGCCGATGTCCTCGATCTCCTCGGCTTCGAGGCCCGCGTGCTCGTC
>CALGOD010000283.1 GCA_937957845.1 uncultured Nocardiopsis sp. | reverse complement strand
ACGAGATTCCGTCTTGTGACTGGAGTTCAGACGTGTGCTCTTCCGATCTGCTCTCGTAGTCGCTGGCCAGGGGACTGCTTCCGTCCTGGGGACGCCGTTCGGTGAGGACCCGCCAGGACTCGGTGTCGAAGTAGCGGACCGGCTCGCCCGACTCCTCGCGCAGCAGCAACTCCAAGGAGGCGTCGGCCGCCTCGAAACTGTAACCGGAGAGCTCCAGGCCCTTGACCCGCTCCACCACCCGCCCCCACAGGGCGCGGTCACCGGACAGCTCCAGGCCCAGCTCCTTGGCCTTGAGCTCGATGGAGGCGCGTCCGGCCATGTCGGAGACGAGCATGCGCATGCTGTTGCCGACCAGCGCGGGATCCATGTGCTGGTACAGGTCGGGGTCGACCTTGATGGCCGAGGCGTGCAGTCCCGCCTTGTGCGCGAAGGCCGACACCCCCACGTAGGGCTGGTGGGTGTCGGGAGCGAGGTTGACGATCTCGGCGATGGCGGTGGACACCCGGGTCATCTCGGCCAGGCAGCCCTCGGGCAGTACCTCCCGGCCGTGCTTGAGGGTGAGCGCGCCGACCACGGAGAACAGGTCGGCGTTGCCCACCCGCTCGCCGTAACCGTTGGCGGTGCACTGCACGTGGGTGGCGCCGGCGTCGACGGCGGCCAGGGTGTTGGCGACGGCGCATCCGGTGTCGTCCTGGGCGTGGATGCCCAGGCGGGCCCCGGTGGCCTCGCGGACCTCGGTGACGATCCGGGTGACGTCGGTGGGGAGCATCCCGCCGTTGGTGTCGCACAGGACGACGACGTCGGCCCCCGCCTCGGCGGCGGCGCGGACCACGGCGAGCGCGTAGTCGGGGTCGTGGCGGTATCCGTCGAAGAAGTGCTCACAGTCGACGAACACCCGTTGCCCGTGTTCGCGCAGGTGGGACACCGTGTCGGTGACCATGGCGAGGTTCTCGTCAAGGGTCGTGCGCAGGGCACGTTCGACGTGCCGGTCGTCACTCTTGGCGACAAGGGTGACGACCGGTGCGCCGCTGTCGCGCAGTGCGGCCACCTGTGGGTCTTCGGCGGCCCTCACACCGGCACGGCGGGTCGCGCCGAACGCGGTGAGTTGCGCGTGCTTCAGCGTCAGCTCTCGTGAAGCGCGCTGAAAGAACTCGGTGTCCTTGGGGTTGGCCCCCGGCCACCCTCCCTCGATGAACGCCACCCCGAAGTCGTCCAGCAGCTTCGCGATGGCCAGCTTGTCGGAGACCCGCAGGTTGATGCCCTCGCGCTGGGCTCCGTCGCGGAGCGTGGTGTCGAAGACGTGGAAACTGTCGTCCCTCATGGGTGGAACTCCCGAAGGTGGATGCTGTGGTGTGGCCGAGCCGTCCACCGCCAACAAAAAAGACCCCTCGTGGACACGAGAGGTCAGCGCGCCGGCGGCGTCCTAGGGTCAGCCGGCGCGCCTCACGATAATGAGAACCTGAGACGGCATGAGGTCAGTGTGCCACACGATGACGGCGTTCTCGGCACCCGACGAGCAATTATCTCAAGGTATGAGATTGACATTGCTCACATCGGACATACCGCTCATTCACTCCCATGCCCCGTGAAGAGATTCCGACATCGCGGCGGCCTCGGAGACGTCGACGCCTCTGTCCTGCGACGACACCCTCAGAGCGGCTATTTCGGCCGGACACCCCGAGCATCGCGCAGTGGCGGAGATCACCGGAAGGAACGGCGCCGTCGATCTCGCCACACCCACGCGTCTCACTCCTTGGACGACCGTGCCGCCCCGCCGGTGGCCCCGAGGACGGGCCTTTCGGGGAACACGCGGGTCCGGGTCGAGCGCGGACTCACCCGTCGTGACGGTCGCCCTGGGACCGGAGGGCCTCCGCTTCGAGGGCCTCGCGTTCGGCGTCGACGTCCTCCTGGGTCACCAGGGGCTCCAGCGGTGGACGCGGCTGGGGACTGTTGAGGATTCCTTCCAGGATCTCTCTTCGCGGGTCGACCTCGCTTCCCGGGTCGGTGACACCGCCGTCGGGGGCACCGGGGCTCCCGGTGGACGCCCCCTCTCCCCCGGCGGGGTTCTCCCGTCCGACACCGAAGCCCTCCGTATGCCCCGTCGACTCCGCCGAGGCGGTCTCCTCCGGTCCGTCCTCGGGCAGCAGGGACACGGTCCTGCGTTCGGAGCCCTCCGGCTCCCGCTCTTCGGACTCGGCGGCCTCCGACGATCCGGTGGAGTCCGCGGGCGAGAACGCGGCGGCGACCTCCACGGCTCCGTAGGCGATGCCGCCCACCACCAGGCTCGCGGCGGCGACCAGGGCGCAGCGCACGGGCCAGGAACCGGACCCTTCACGCGGCCCCGTTTCGGAGGACGCCTCAGCGGGGGATTCCTCGGTGCTGGGACGGGAGCCGGTCTCGGCTGCGGACATGAGGGACTCCTGGGGGTGGTGCGAAGGGGCACAGAGTGCCGGAACAGCGGGGAGGGCCGTCCGAACCCCGTCCGAACGGCCCGCCCTTGTCACTCTAGAACCTGGTGACCCAGTTGTACTTGTCGGGGCGCAGACCCGTCTGCAGGCCCACCAGTTCCTCCCGCAGGCGCATAGTGATCGGCCCCGGGGTGCCGTCGCCGATCGTGAACTCGCCGTCGTCGCTCTTGACGTGGCCGACCGGGGTGATCACGGCCGCGGTACCGCACGCGAACACCTCGGTGAGCTCGCCGGACTCGGCCGCCTCACGCCACTCGTCGGTGGAGAGCGGCGCCTCCTCGGCCGGGATGCCCAGGTCGGGGGCCAGGGTCAGCAACGATTCCCGGGTGATGCCGGGCAGCAGGGTTCCCGTCAGCGGAGGAGTGCGCAGCCTGGCGTTCTCACCCGAGCCGAACACGAACCACAGGTTCATGCCGCCCATCTCCTCCACCCAGCGGTGCTCGCGCGCGTCGAGCCAGACCACCTGGTCGCAGCCCTTCTCCACCGCCTGGGCCTGGGCCAGGAAGCTGGCCGCGTAGTTGCCCGCGAACTTGGCCTCGCCCGTACCGCCCGGAGCGGCGCGCGTGTAGTCCTTGGACAGCCACACCGTCACCGGCTTGACGCCACCCGAGAAGTAGGAGCCGACCGGTGAGGCGATCAGAAGGTACAGGTAGGAGCGGGAGGGGTTGTTGACTCCGAGGCCGACGTCCGTGGCGATCATGAAGGGACGCAGGTACAGGCTGAAGCCCTCCTTACGGGGGACCCACTCCCCGTCGTGCTCCAGCAGAAGCCTGATGGACTCAAGGAAGAGCCCCTCGGGAAGCTCCGGCATCGCCATGCGCGTCGCACTGCGGTTGAAGCGGGCCGCGTTGGCCTCCGGACGGAAGGACGTGAGGGAGCCGTCGGGCTGCCGGTAGGCCTTGAGCCCCTCGAAGATCTCCTGGGCGTAGTGGAGCGAGGCCGTGGCCGGGTCCAGGCTCAGCGGACCGTACGGCTCCAGCTTCGCGTCGTGCCACCCCTTTCCCTCGGTGTAGCGGATGCTCACCATGTGGTCGGTGAACACCTGGCCGAACCCGGGATTCTCCAGCAGCGCTTCTCGTTCCTGCGGGGTCTTCCGCGAGTCTGAGAGCTGGATGTCGAACGCCAACCCGCTTGTGGTGGTGTCGTTGTTCATGTTGTCGATGGTCCTCTCGGGTGCATCAGGTCGGCAGCGCCGCCGACCTGGTATCAGTCTGTCGGAAGAGCGCACCCGGTGCCAGAGCCTGTCACTCCAAGACGGCGACGGGCGCGCTCGGATTCGGAGCGCGCCCGTCGGCGGTGTGGTTCGGTGACCCTGGAGCCGTCGGCCGCGCCTCGCAGATGGGCAGGGCCGACGGTGTGCGTCAGCCCTGCTCGCCTACTCGCGCGGCGAGGTCGTCGCCGATCTGGGAGGTGGAGCGGACCGCGCCGCTCTGGGCGCGGGTCTTCAGGTCCGCGGAGACCGCGGCCTCGATCTCACGGGCCGCCTGGGGCACGCCGAGGTGCTCCAGCAGGGTGGCGGCCGAGAGCACCGTGGCGGTGGGGTCGGCCTTGCCCTGTCCGGCGATGTCGGGGGCGGAGCCGTGCACGGGCTCGAACATGCTCGGGAAGGTGCGGTCGGGGTTGATGTTCCCGCTGGCGGCCAGCCCGATGCCTCCGGCGATGGCGGCGCCGATGTCGGTGATGATGTCGCCGAACAGGTTGTCGGTGACCACCACGTCGAAACGGGCGGGCTGGTTGACGAAGAACATCGACGCGGCGTCGACGTGGCAGTAGTCCACGCTGACCTGCGGGTACTCGGCGCCGACCTCGCGGACCACACGCTGCCACAGTTCACCGGCGAAGGTCAGGACGTTGTCCTTGTGCACCAGGGTGAGCTTGCGGCGGGGGCGGGCCGCGGCCCTGTCGAAGGCGTAGCGCACGACCCGTTCGACCCCCAGGCGGGTGTTGACGCTGTCCTGGGTGGCGACCTCGTGGGGGGTGCCCTTGCGCAACACGCCACCGGCCCCGGCGTAGGGTCCCTCGGTGCCCTCACGGACCACCAGCATGTCGATGTCCTCGGGGCCCACTCCCGCCAGGGGGCTGTCCACGCCCGGGTAGAGGCGCACGGGCCTGAGGTTGACGTAGTGGTCGAAGTCGAAGCGAAGACGCAGCAGCAGACCGCGTTCCAGGACACCGCTGGGGACCGAGGGGTCGCCGACGGCACCCAGGTAGAGGGCGTCGTGTCCGGCCAACTCCGCGGCGACGGAGTCGGGCAGGGTCTCGCCCGTGCGGTGCCAGAGCCTGGCGCCGAGCTCGTACTCGGTGGTCTCGATGGCGAGGTCGTGCCTGGAGGCCGCGACCTCCAACACCTTGAGCCCCTCGGCGATGACCTCGGGACCGATCCCGTCGCCGGGGATGACCGCCAGTTTCACGGTACGCGCTGCCATACGGACTGCCTCTGCTTCGGATACGGCCCCACCGGCTTCTTCTCAGATAGTGAGACCAGGATGAACGCTGAATGAGACAACCCTACCTCCCCCGACGGACCCGCGTCGCCTCTTCACGGAGACCGTCCGCCCCCGTCCGACACACGGCCTCCGCCCGCCGGGGACCGACCTTCAGAAGCGGCGGTTGAGGGCGTCCTGCAGGGCTCGGTTGATCTCGTCCTGGGACTCGGGCTCGGACGGGTGCTCGACCATGTCGTACATGTGATCCTCCGGATGCTCTACGTGACCGGACCTGGGAACGGTTCGGCCAGGGTGTGGATTGCTCTACACGGGTGCACTGTCGGAGTTCGGAGCGGATCGCGCCGAACAGCGATGAAGTGCGGAACGTGGGCGACGGTGTCCACGGAGGAAGGAGTCCGCCCCGGCGGGATCGTCTGCCGTGGGGCGCCGACAAGGTCCCGGTCGGAACCGAAGCGACACTGGGCGCCGACCCTCGACGTCAGGGCCGTGCACCACCAACTCCTAGGTCTTCAGAATATCGGATGTCCAACTATGTGGCCAGAAATTCTCACTATGCGAGACGATCACGTGTCGCGCCAGGGCAGCGACCCGAGCGGACGTGGAGGGGGCATGTTCCGGAGCCGCGTCCGTGACGCCCCGCGAGCATCGGGCGGGGTTCGTGTCCCCGCACGACGAAGGGCCGCACCGCGGTCGCGCGGCACGGCCCTCGGCCCAGGTCACGTCACCCCGAGGAGGCGGCGGACCCGGATCGGCGCGTCAGTCCTCCAGGTCCACCTGGCGGCTGATGTCGGCCTCGATCTCGGTGGAGATCGAGGCGAGTATCGCGTCGGGCACGGCGGAGTCCACCGTCAACGCGATGAGGGCCTTGCCGCCCTCCTTGTCCCGGATGACCTGCATCCCCGCGATGTTGACGTCGGCGTCGCCCAGCAGGGCACCGACCTTGCCGACGATGCCGGGACGGTCCTCGTAGGACAGGAACACCATGTGCTCGGCCAGGCCGATCTCCATGGAGTAGTTGTCGATCTCCACGAGCTTCTCGATCTGACGAGGACCGGTCAGGGTTCCCGAGACCGACACGCGGGTACCGTCGGCGAGCAGCCCGCGAACCGTGATGAGGTTGCGCCAGTCGCTGCTGTCGGCGCTGGTGGTGAGGTTGACCTCCACACCGCGCTCCTTGGCCAGGAGCGGGGCGTTGACGAAGGTCACGGTCTCCTCCACCACGTCGGTGAAGACGCCCTTGAGGGCGGCCAGTTCCAGCACCTTGACGTCGTGCTCGGCGATCTCGCCCCGGACCTCGACGTCGATACGGCTGGCGATCGCACCCGCGAGCGAGGTGAACACACGGCCGAGTTTCTCGGTCAGTGGCAGGCCCGGCTTGATCTCCTCGGCCACACCGGTGCCCTGGACGTTCACCGCGTCGGGGACGAACTCACCGGACAGGGCCAGCTTGACCGAACGGGCGACCTGGGTGCCGGCCTTCTCCTGGGCCTCGGAGGTGCTGGCCCCTAGGTGGGGGGCGACCACGACGTTCTCGAACTCGAAGAGCGGGCTGTCGGTGCAGGGCTCCTTGGCGAACACGTCGATGCCCGCGCCCGCCACGCGGCCGTCCTTCAACGCCCGGTAGAGCGCGTCCTCGTCGAGGATGCCGCCGCGCGCCGCGTTGATGATGCGCACGCTGGGCTTGACCTTGCCGAGCGCCTCGTCACCGATCAGGCCCAGGGTGTCCTTGTTCTTGGGCAGGTGGATGGTGATGAAGTCCGAGCGCTCCAGCAGCTCGTCGAGCGTGGTCATCTCCACGCCGATCTGGGCCGCGCGGGCGGGCTGTACGAAGGGGTCGTAGGCGATGATCTTGGTGCCGAAGGCCGACAGGCGTTGGGCGACCAGGGCGCCGATACGGCCGAGACCGACCACTCCGACGGTCTTCTCGTACAGCTCCACACCGGTGTACTCGGACCGCTTCCACTCCCCGTTGACCAGCGCGTTGTGCGCCGGGGCGGTGTTGCGGGCACTGGCCAGCAGCAGGTTGATGGCCTGCTCGGCGGCGCTGATGATGTTGGAGGTGGGGGCGTTGACCACCAGGACGCCGGCCTTGGTGGCGGCCTCCACGTCGACGTTGTCCAGGCCGACACCGGCTCGGGCCACCACCTGCAGGCGGGGGGCGGCGGCCAGGGCCTCCGCGTCCACCTGGGTCGCGCTGCGCACGATCAGGGCGTCGACGTCGCTGAGGGCGGGCAGGAGCAGAGACCGGTCGGAGCCGTCGACGTGGCGCACCTCGAAGTCCTCTTCGAGCAACGCGATTCCGGCGGGTGAGAGCTTCTCCGCTACAAGTACGGCGGGTTTGGACACAACGGTTCCTTTTCGGGTGGTGCGACCCGATCGCGCAAGTGGTGGCACTGCCCGGATCGGGGGTGACGGCCGGTCGAAAGTCTACTAGTCGAGTAGGGAAGCATGTCGGGGGCAGGTGGCCGTATCCACCTGCCCCCGCGGTTCACCAGATCTGTCCGGGGCCCGTCGTCCCTTGCTCACACGCCACCGAAGACCTCCGCCTTCGAGGCGCCCGGACACGGGACGGAGCCCCGAGAGGGCACCGCTCAGGCCTTGAGCCAGCTCATCAGCGGACGCAGCTCGGCGCCCACCTTCTCGATCTGCTCGTTCTGCTCGGCCTCGCGACGCTTGCCGAAGGTCGGCTGACCGGCGTCGAACTCGTCCATGAGCTCCTTGGCGTAGGAGCCGTCCTGGATCTCACGGAGGATCTTGCGCATCTCCTGGCGGGTCTGGTCGGTGATCACCCGCGGACCGCGGGTGTAGCCGCCGTACTCGGCGTTGTCCGAGACCGACCAGTTCATCTTGGAGATGCCGCCCTCGTACATGAGGTCCACGATCAGCTTGAGCTCGTGCAGGCACTCGAAGTAGGCGACCTCGGGCTGGTAGCCCGCCTCCACCAGGGTGGCGAAGCCCGCCTTGACGAGCTCCTCGGTACCGCCGCAGAGCACGGCCTGCTCACCGAACAGGTCGGTCTCGGTCTCCTCGGTGAAGGTGGTCTTGATGACACCGGCCTTGGTGCCGCCGATGCCCTTGGCCCAGGACAGGGCCAGGTCCCAGGCCTGTCCGCTGGCGTCCTTCTCGACCGCGACCAGGCAGGGCACGCCGCGCCCGGCCTCGAACTGACGACGGACCAGGTGACCCGGCCCCTTGGGCGCGACCATGGCCACGTCCACGCCCTCGGGCGGGGTGACCAGGCCGTAACGGATGCTGAAGCCGTGGCCGAAGAAGAGGGCGTCGCCCGCCTCCAGGTTCGGTGCGATCTCGGAGGCGTACAGGTCCCGGTGGATGTGGTCGGGGACCAGGATCATGATGACCTGGGCCTCACGGGCGGCCTCCGCGGGGGTGAGCACACGCAGCCCCTCCTCCTCGGCCTTGGCGCGGCTCTTGGACCCCTCGGCCAGGCCGACCCGCACGTCCACGCCCGAGTCCCGCAGCGACAGCGCGTGCGCGTGCCCCTGGCTGCCGTAACCGATGACGGCGACCTTCTTGCTCTGGATGAGCGAGAGGTCCGCGGCGTCGTCGTAGTACATCTGTGCTGCCACTTGGGGTTACTCCTATGTATTGAGATTTTCGACGGGACGCGGCCACGGGGGTCCGGCCGCGACCGGACCCCCGATTCCTAGGCGCTTCGCTCGACCGCGCGGAGGGAGCGGTCGGTGATCGATCGGGGTCCGCGTCCCAGGGCGACCAGCCCTGATTTGACCAGTTCCCGGATGCCGAACGGCTCCAGGTTCTTGACCAGGGCATCGAGCTTCTCGGGGTCGCCGGTGGCCTCGATGACGACGACGTCCGGGCTGACGTCCACGACGTGCGCGCGGAACAGCTCGGCCGTCTGCAGCACATGGGTGCGGCTGGACGCGTCGGCCTTGACCTTGACGAGCAGCAGCTCGCGTCGGACCGACGCGGTGGTGTCCATCTCCACGATCTTGACGACGTTGACCAGCTTGTTGAGCTGTTTGGTCACCTGCTCCAAAGGGTGGAGGTCGCAGTTGACCACGATCGTCATCCGGGACAGCCCTGGATACTCGGTGTTGCTGACACTGAGCGAGTCGATGTTGAAACCGCGGCGGGAGAAGAGGGAGGAGGCACGGGCGAGGATACCCGGCGTGTCCTCCACCAGAACGGAAAGCGTGTGACTGCTCATGGTGGTTTTCGCCTTCTCCTCTTAGTCCTCGTGTTCCCAGTTCGGCGCCATGTCACGCGCGTACTGGATGTTGTCGTTGCTCACTCCGGGACCGACCATCGGCCAGACCATGGCGTCGTGGTTGACGGTGAAGTCCACGACCACGGGGGCGTCGTCGATCGCCATGGCCTTCTCGATGGTGGCGTCGATGTCCTCGACACGCTCACAACGCAGACCGACACAACCGTACGCCTCCGCCAGACGAACGAAGTCGGGAATGCGGACCTTCTCGTCCCGCGGCGCGGTCTGCAGGTCGGTGTTGGAGTAGCGCCCCTCGTAGAACAGGGTCTGCCACTGGCGGACCATGCCCAGGTTGCCGTTGTTGACCACGGCGACCTTGATCGGGATGCCCTCGACGGCGCAGGTGGCCAGCTCCTGGTTGGTCATCTGGAAGCAGCCGTCACCGTCGATCGACCACACCGTGCGGTCGGGGTCGGCGACCTTGGCGCCGAGCGCGGCGGGCACGGAGAAGCCCATGGTGCCCAGGCCGCCGGAGTTGACGAAGGAACCGGGGCGCTCGTAGTCGATGAACTGGGCCGCCCACATCTGGTGCTGGCCCACGCCGGCGACGTAGGTGGCCTCCGGCCCGACGATCTGGCCCAGGCGCTGGACGACGGCCTGCGGGGACAGGCTTCCGTCGTCGGTCGTCTCGTATCCCTTGGGGTAGGTGGTGCGCAGGCGGTTGAGCTGCTTCCACCAACCCTCGTAGTCGCCCTGACGGCCCTTCTCCTGGTCGGCGCGCACGGCCACGACCAGGTCGGCCAGGACCTCGCGGCAGTCACCGACGATGGGCACGTCCGCGTAGCGGTTCTTGGAGATCTCCGCGGGGTCGATGTCGGCGTGGACGATCTTGGCGTCGGGGGCGAAGCTGTCCAGCCGGCCGGTGACGCGGTCGTCGAAGCGGGCGCCCAGGGCGACGATGAGGTCGGCCTTCTGCAAGGCGCCGACAGCGGAGACGTCACCGTGCATACCGGGCATGCCCACGAACTGCGGGTGGCTGTCCGGGAAGACACCGCGGGCCATCAGGGTGGTGACCACGGGGACACCGGTGAGCTCGGCCAGGACGCGCAGCTCCGCGGAGGCTCCGGCACGCAGGACGCCGCCGCCGACGTAGAACACCGGACGCCGGGCCTCGGCGATCATCCTGGCGGCCTCGCGGACCTGCTTGCCGTGGGGCTTGGTGACCGGACGGTAGCCGGGCAGGTCCAGGCGTTCGGGCCAGGTGTGGGCGGTGAAGGACTGCAGGGCGTCCTTGGAGATGTCGACCAGGACGGGGCCGGGACGTCCGCTGGAGGCGATGTGGAAGGCCTCGGCGATGGTACGCGAGATGTCCCCGGCGTTCTTGACCAGGAAGTTGTGCTTGGTGATCGGCATGGTGATGCCGCAGATGTCGGCTTC
>CALGOD010000282.1 GCA_937957845.1 uncultured Nocardiopsis sp. | reverse complement strand
GGTGGGCATGGCAGACGTCATCAGTCCCTCCTTCGGTGGGTGTGGTCCGGCGGGGGCCGGGTGGGTCGGGTACGCGGTGACGGGACGGCGGCCCCGGCCGCGCGGCCGGGAGGAGGATCACGAGGTGAGGGAGCGGTACAGCTCCGGACGGCGATCCCGTAGGTAGGACTGCTCGGCGCGGGCCCGGGCGATCGCCTCGGGGTCGACCTCGCCGACCAGGAGTTCCTCGTCGGGGCCGGCGCGCAGCGTTTCGGAACCGTCGGGTGCCATCAGGACGCTGCGGCCCGCGTAGCGCAGTTCGCCCTCGGTGTCGCAGCGGTTCACGTAGGCCAGGTGGATCTGGTTCTCCAGAGCGCGCGCGGGCACGAGCCGATCGCAGACCTCGGTGAAGGGCGACATGAGCGCGGTGGGCACCAGGAGGAGTTCGGTCCCGGCCAGGGCGTGGGCGCGCACGTTCTCGGGGAACTCCACGTCGTAACAGATCAACAGCCCGACGCGCAGCCCTTCGATGTCGGCCTGCACGACCGGTACGGAGCCGGGGGTGAAGACGTCGCGGTCCAGGTCGCCGAACAGGTGCGTCTTGCGGTAGTTCGCCAGTCGGGTTCCGTCGGCGCCGACCAGTTGGACGGTGTTGTACACGACGCCGTCGGCGCGTTCGGGAAACCCATGGACGATCGCCACACCGGTGTCGGCGGCGATGCTCGCCACGGCCCGGCTGAGGGGCCCGTCGGCGGGTTCGGCGAGTTCGGACACGGTGTCCGGGCCGAGGTTGTAACCGGTCAGCGACATCTCGGGGCCGATGAGCAGACGTGCTCCGGCGTCGGCGGCGACCTTGGCCCGGTCGGCGAGCCGGTCGAGGGCGTCGGCGGGATCACCGCTGTGCCCGGTGCCCTGGTCCAGGGCCACGCGCAGGGGTCCGCGTGTCACTCCTCACCTTCCTTTTCTCGTGTGGTCTCGGGGTCCGCGTCCACTCTAGGGGCGCAAAGGCGCCGAAAAATTGCACTGAAGGCGTGAAACGCTGCGTGTTTGACCTTAAGTGCGGCCTTTCTTTGCGCGATATCGCTTTTCCGCGCACGAGATCGCTACTCACCGGAACGCCCGGAGGGGCTCGGGGAATTCCCCGAGCCCCTCCGGGCACGCCGTCAGGAGAGTGGTGCGGCCGTGGGTTCGGTCTCCAACCGGGAGCGGCGCATGCTGTAGCCGAAGTAGACGATCAGTCCGACGGCCGGCCAGACCAGGAAGGCCGCCCACACGCTCGGCGACATGCTGAACATCAGGTAGGCGCAGGCCGGCACGCCCAGGATCGGGGTGACCGGGGCGCCGGGCACGCGGAAGGCCCGAGGCAGGTCGGGCCTGGAGCGGCGCAACACCACCACGGCGACGTTGACCAGTGCGAACGCGAAGAGCGTGCCGATGGCGGTGGCGTCGGCGAGCGGTCCGAGCGGGACCAGCGCGGCGAGCACCGCGATGACGAGAGAGGTGATGAGGGTGTTCGCGCGGGGGGTGCCCTTGGCGTCCACGGTGGAGAAGGCCTTGGGGATGAGTCCGTCGCGCGACATGGCGTAGAGGATGCGAGTCTGGCTGTAGAGGACGACCAGGACCACACTGGCCAGGGCCAGGACGGCTCCGGCGGCGAAGATGACCGCCCACACCGGGGTTCCGGTGACCATGGTCAGGATGCCCGCCAAAGAGGTCTCGCCGTCGACGAAGCCGGTCCAGTCGAGCGCGCCGACCGCGGCGAAGGCGACCAGGCAGTAGATCGCGGTGACCAGGACCATCGAGAACATGATGGCGCGGGGAAGGTCGCGCTGGGGGTTCTTGGCCTCCTCGCTCGCGGTGGAGGCGGAGTCGAAGCCGATGTAGGAGAAGAACAGGGTGGCTCCCGCGGCGCTGACTCCGGCCATGCCCATCGGCATGAAGGGGGCGAAGTTGCCGTCCTGGACGGCGGTGATCGCGATGGCCACGAACATGACCAGGATGGCGACCTTGACCACGACCATGACGGCGTTGGCGCGGCTGCTCTCCCGGACCCCGGCGAGCAGGGCGAACATGGACAGCACGACCACGAGTGCGGCGGGCAGGTTGACCAGTCCACCTTCCAACGGGCTCGCGAGCACGGCTCCGGGCAGGGACAGGCCCGTGGTCAGGTGCAGGAGCTCGTTGATGTACTGGCCCCAGCCGACGCCCACTGCCGCCACGGACACGCCGTAGGTCAGCATGAGGCACCATCCGCACACCCAGGCCATGAACTCGCCGATGGTGGCGTAGCTGTAGGAGTAGGCCGAACCGGAGGCGGGGATCATCCCGGCCATCTCGGCGTAGGCCAGGGCGGAGAACAGCGCGGTGACGCCGGCGAGCACGAAGGAGAGGATGACGGCCGGCCCGGCCACGGGGACCGCCTCGCCCAGAACGACGAAGATCCCGGTGCCGAGGGTGGCGCCGATGCCGATCATCGAGAGCTGCCAGAAGCCCATGTGCCGCCGCAGGCCGGGAGCCTCGCTCTCCGCTATGAGGCTCTCGACGGATTTACGCCGGGTGAGACGTTCCCTCAGCGCGGGCGCACCGCCCGGGCCGACGGCCCCGCGGGTGTCCGCCGGGCTCTTCTGGTCCACCACGTGACTACTCCTTGTCGCTGTGTACAGGCACACCACTCCCCGAGAAGGAGGGAGTGGAAGGTGGGGGCGGCACTTCGTGTCCGAAAAATGCCCTCAGCAACGGTAGCCGCGTTACCTGCGCAACATGACCCACATTCATTGCGTTTGTCCGTATCAAGAGACGGAATCATGCGCACCGGCGCAAAAGAACGCAATCGGGCATGAGACATGTCACACGAGATGACCCTGTGCGACCGGACACAAGTGACCTGCGAGGACGCCGACCGAGGGCGGGGAGCCGGCGGAGAGCGGGCGGGGTGGTCAGGGGTGAGGGTGGCGGGGGCGGGTGACGGCTGGGGCGGGGACGAGTGGCGGAAGCGGCCGGGGCGGCGTGGTCCCGGGAACGGGGATCGGGGCGCGCCGTGCGGGAAGGTCCGGAGGAGACCGTCCCCAGGGACCCGCCCACCCGGAAAAGCCTCGCCCACGCCCCTCTCGCTCGGTATTGTCGCGGAAGTGTTCCGCACCGACGGAGGCCCGTGAAATCCACGCGGTCACCCCGGCGCCTCCCCCACCGAGAGGCAGGTTCCTTCCATGGCATGCCGTATCAGCGAGTTCGTGCTCGACTGCCACGATCCCGAGGTGCTCGCTCAGTTCTGGTGCGAGGTCCTGGACTTCGTCGTGCTCGACCGCGACGGTGAGGACATCGAGATAGGTCCGCGTGAAGGGTTCGGCGGCCCGCAGCCGACGATCATCCTCAGCCGTACCGACGAACCGAAGAGCGGGAAGCTCCAACTGCACATCGACGTCAACGCCACCGACCGCGACCAGGACGCCGAACTCCAGCGTCTCCTGGCCGCCGGTGCCCGACCCATCGACATCGGCCAGACCGGGGAGGAGTCCTGGCACGTCCTCGCCGACCCCGAGGGCAACGAGTTCTGCCTGCTCAAGGACCGCATCGACCCGCTCTGATGGTCCCGGGGCGGCGAAGGGCGGAAGCACCCACCCGAAGGCGACCAACGCCTGAGGCGGACACATGGCCCGACTCTGCTGCGAAAGCGGCAGCGAAGGCAGAAGGGGCTCGGGGCCGATAGTCATGTTCAGGCTGTGGGGGCTGGCCGAAAAGGCGCGCCCCCTTCGTATTCTCCTTCATCGACAGTGCCGCTGGAAGCACTCTCGACGGTCCAGAGTGCCCCCAGCCTCACGGTCGCCGCGGACAAGACCCCTCACCCACGATCAATAGGCCGGCCGGAAACGT
>CALGOD010000281.1 GCA_937957845.1 uncultured Nocardiopsis sp. | reverse complement strand
TCCCACGCCAGGATGTTCGAGCTCGTACGCGGAGTCTCCAACCACGAGGTCTGCCTGAGGGTCGCCCTGGGCGAGGCCCCCGAGCTGGAGCGGGAGGGGGCCTACGCGGTGGCGGCCAAGTGGTTCCTGCGCCGTTTCCACGACGGCTTCGTCTCACGGGCGCCCACGGAGGAGGACGTCGCGCGGGCGCAGGAGGCGGTGCCGGGAACCAGGGTGGAGGTCGTGGCGACCCAGGGGCAGCGCCTCTCCGAACTCCCCACCCAGGACAGCTACAGCTTCGAGCTGGCCCACGTCTTCGTGGGCGCCGCGGACAGTGAGGAGTGCGAGCACAAGTACCGGGACTGTGTGAGGCGGTTGCCCTTCACGGTTCACGACACCGACGAAGAGGACTGAACCCGGAGAGGAACCGGTAGCGATGAGAATCGTCAGCGAGCTGCCGAACGAGGTCCACGAGGACGAGTACGTGCGCATTCCGGTCGGCGACGGGGTTCGGCTCGCCGCCCGGATCTGGCGACCGGTGGGAAGCGAGGAGGCCCCGGTGCCGGCGATCCTCGAGTTCATCCCCTACCGTAGGCGCGACCTGACGGCCCAGCGCGACTCGGTACACCATCCCTACATGGCCGGGCACGGGTACGCGTGCGTCCGCGTGGACCTGCGCGGCAGCGGCGACTCCGAGGGCGTGCTCACCGACGAGTACCTGGAACGCGAACTCCAGGACGCCGAGGAGGTGCTCGCCTGGCTCGCCGACCAGCCCTGGTGCGACGGCAGTACCGGCATGATGGGCATCTCCTGGGGCGGGTTCAACGCCCTCCAGGTCGCCGCTCGGCGGCCCGAGAGCCTGCGCGCGATCGTGACGGCCTCCTCCACCGACGACCGGTACTCCGACGACGTGCACTTCATGGGCGGATGCCTGCTGGGCGACAATCTGTCATGGGCCTCCACGATGTTCGCCTACAACTCCTGCCCGCCCGATCCGGAGCTGGTCGGTGGGCAGTGGCGGAAGATGTGGTACGAGCGGCTGGAGCACAGCGGCCTGTGGCTCGACACCTGGTTGCGGCACCAGCACAGGGACGAGTACTGGAAACATGGTTCGGTGATCGAGGACCTGGGCGCGATCCAAGTGCCCGTCATGGCCGTCAGCGGCTGGGCCGACGGCTACTCCAACTCGGTCTTCCGGCTGTTGGCGGGACTGGGGGTCCCCTTCCTTGGGCTGTTGGGTCCCTGGTCGCACAAGTATCCGCACCTGGGCCAGCCCGGCCCCGCCATCGGCTTCCTCCAGGAGATGGTGCGTTGGTGGGACCGCTGGCTCAAAGGCGTCGACAACGACGTGATGGAGGCACCCGCTCTGCGAGCCTGGATGCAGGAGAGCGTGATCCCCTCCACCGCCTACGAGGAGCGGCCGGGACGCTGGGTCGGCGAGCGGGAGTGGCCCTCACCGAGCATTGTGTTCGAGTCGCATCCGCTGGGAGCCGGCCGGGTGCTCAGGGAGGGGGAGTCGATGAGGGGCGAGGAGGTCCTGACCCTGTCCTCCCCGTTGTCCACCGGCCAGCACGCGGGCAAGTGGTGCTCCTACAACGCCCCTCCGGACCTGCCCTATGACCAGCGTGAGGACGACGGTGGCTCGATCGTCTTCGACAGCGGGCCTCTCCCCGAACGGGTGGAGATCCTCGGCTCCGCGGTCGTCGACCTCGAACTCGCGGTGGACCGGCCCGACGCGATGATCGCGGTGCGGCTGAGCGACGTCAATCCGCGGGGGCAGGCCACACGTGTGACCTACGGGCTGTTGAACCTCACCCACGCCGATGGGCATGAGAGTCCCCAGAAGCTGGTGCCCGGGCGCCGGTACCGCGTCTCGGTCCCCCTCAACGGTGTGGCGCAGGTGTTCCCACCGGGACACCGGATGAGGATCTCGGTCTCGACCTCCTACTGGCCGCTCGTGTGGCCCTCGCCCGAACCGGTGATCCTCTCCGTGTTCCCGGGGGAGCACACCTATGTACACCTTCCGGTGCGCCCTCCCGAAAGCGGGGACGGCGGACGGGAGGTGGCGCCCTTCGACGAACCCGAGGGCACCGCGCCGATCGCCACCAGCCAGGTGGAACAGGGTGAGCAGCGCTGGGATCTGACCCAGGACCTCGTGCGTTACCACTCCTCCTTGAGCGTGGTCAAGGACCTGGGAACGGTGTGCTTCGACGACATCGGGTTGGAGGTGACCAGACGTGCGGACGAGTGGTACAGCCACGTGGGAGACGACTACGACTCGGTCCGGGGCGAGACGGAGTGGACGATGGGCTTCGCCCGTGGCGACTGGTCGGTGCGGACCAGGACCCATACCGTGCTCACGTCCACGCCGACCGACTTCCACCTGCACGCGACGCTCGACGCCTACGAGGGGACGAGGCGGGTGTTCACGAAGATCTACACCTCCGTGATCCCGAGGGACTGCGTCTGAACCCGGAAAAGGGGTGGCCCGCCGACCGGCGGGCCACCCCGGTCCTGCCGGGGCGCGGGGTCCTGGTAGGGCTCCCGCGCCCCGACCGGTCTACCTGCCCAGGCCCGCGCGGCGCAGTGCCTCGGCCATCGCCCCCTGCGGAGCCGCGCCACCGCGCTCGTCCCGGCCGCGCCCGCCGCCTCCCCGGCGTCCACCTCCTGAGCCGCGACGGCGGTCGCCCCCGCCGCGGTCGCCGCGCTCCTCACGGCCTCCACGACGCTCGGGGGCCTCGTCGTCCAGGCGCATGGTCAGCGAGATGCGCTTGCGTTGGATGTCGACGTCCCGCACCTTGACCTTGACGATGTCACCGGGCTTGACCACGTCGCGGGGGTCCTCCACGAACTTGTGCGACAGCGCGGAGACATGGACCAGGCCGTCCTGGTGGACGCCCACGTCCACGAACGCGCCGAAGGCCGCGACGTTGGTGACCACGCCCTCCAGGATCATGCCCTGGGTCAGGTCCTCCAGCTTCTCCACGCCCTCCCGGAAAGTGGCGGTGGCGAAGGCCGGGCGCGGGTCGCGGCCGGGCTTCTCCAGCTCGGCGAGGATGTCGGTGACGGTCGGCAGGCCGAAGGTGTCGTCCACGAAGTCCTGGGCGCGCAACCGCGAGAGCCGCTCCTTGTCGCCGATGAGCGAGGGCAGGTCGGAGCCCACCCGGTCCAGGATGCGCCGCACCACGGGGTAGGCCTCCGGGTGTACGGCCGAGGCGTCCAAGGGGTCGTCACCACCGGGGATGCGCAGGAAGCCCGCGCACTGCTCGAAGGCCTTGGGCCCCAGACGCGACACCGAGCGCAGTTCCTTGCGAGTGCGGAAGGGGCCGTTGGCGTCCCGGTGCGCGACGATGTTACGGGCCAGGGTGGAGGTCACCCCCGACACCCGGGTCAGCAGCGGGACCGAGGCGGTGTTGACGTCCACGCCCACGCCGTTCACACAGTCCTCGACCACGGCGTCCAGCGAACGCGACAGTTTGGCCTCGGCCAGGTCGTGCTGGTACTGGCCCACCCCGATCGACTTCGGGTCGATCTTGACCAGTTCGGCCAAGGGGTCCTGCAGACGCCGGGCGATGGAGGCGGCGCCGCGCAGGGACACGTCCAGGTCCGGGAGTTCCTCCGAGGCGTAGGCCGAGGCGGAGTACACCGAGGCGCCGGCCTCCGAGACCATCACCTTGGTGAGCTTGAGCTCGGGGTGGCGCTTGATCAGGTCGGCGGCGAGTTTGTCGGTCTCGCGTGAGGCGGTGCCGTTGCCGATGGCGACCAGCTCCACGGAGTGGGCGGCGCACAGCCTGGCCAACCGGTCGATGGCGCCGTCCCAGTCGTGGCGCGGCGCGTGCGGATAGACCGTGTCGGTGGCCACGACCTTGCCGGTGGGATCGGTGACCGCGACCTTCACACCGGTGCGAAGGCCCGGGTCCAGTCCGAGGGTGGCGCGGCTTCCGGCGGGAGCGGCCAGCAACAGGTCGCGCAGGTTGGCGGCGAACACGTTGACGCCCTCGTCCTCGGCTTGCTGCCACAGCCGCATGCGCACGTCGATGTCCAGCCGGACCAGGATGCGGGTGCGCCAGGCCCAGCGCACGGTGTCCTGGAGCCAGCGGTCGGCGGGGCGGCCCCTGTCCACGATCCCGAAGTGGTGGGCGATGGCGTTCTCGTAGGTGCTGCGGGCCGTGGCGCCGTCGCCGCTCTCGGCGGGAGCCTCCTCCGGCACCAGGGTGAGGGTGAGGATCTCCTCCTTCTCTCCCCGGTACATGGCCAGGACACGGTGGGAGGGCATGGCGGTGAGGGGTTCGGAGAAGTCGAAGTAGTCGGCGAACTTGGCGCCGACCTCCTCCTTGCCCTCGCGCACGGTCGAGCTCAGACGGCCCTTCTCCCACAGGCGTTCACGCAGGAGGCCGGTGAGG
>CALGOD010000280.1 GCA_937957845.1 uncultured Nocardiopsis sp. | reverse complement strand
ACCTCGGAGGCGGCCCCGCGGGCTCAGGAGCGCCACAGGACGACCAGAGCGCAGTCGTCGTTCTTGTCCTTGCTGAGGGTGTCCACTATCTCTCCGGCCCCGGTGTCGAAGCCACGGGGCACGAGCCGTTCGGCCTCGCCCAACAGACGGTCGATCCCGGCGTCGAGGTCCTCTCCCGGGGTCTCGATGAGACCGTCGGTGCAGAGCATGATGGCGTCACCGGGGCGGAGTTTGCCCTCCACCGAGGTGTAGGTCATCTCGGGGATGACGCCGAGGACCACGCCTTTGGCCTCTGTGGTGCTCCACACACCGCTTCCGCTGTCGTAGTGCAGTGCGGGCGGGTGCCCGGCGGAGGCGATCTGATACCGGCCCGTGCCCAGGTCCACGCTCAGGTGTACGGCGGTCACGAAGCCCTCACCGCCGCCGTTGCGCATGAGGTAGTCGTTGCAGTGGGCGAGGAAGTCGCGTGCGGGAACGGCCCCGATGAGTCCGCTGAAGGCCCCGGAGAGCAACAGGGCACGGGTCCCGGCGTCCACCCCTTTGCCCGAGACGTCCACGACGGCCACGTCCAGTTGGTCGCCCCTGCGGGTGGAGACGACGAAATCGCCCCCGAAGGAGGAGCCGCCCGCCTGGCGCAGAACCGCGGTGCGTCCCCAACCCTCGGGAAGCCGGGGCATCCTGCCCTGACGTCGAAGGCGGTCGCGCAGGTCCAGCAACATCATCTCGCCGCTGAGCCCCTGTACCCCCAGTCGCTCGCGTACCCCTGACAACAGGTAGGACAGGACCGCCGTGACACCGATGGTGACCAGCAGTCCGGGACCCACCTGGCCGAAGTCGAGCATGAAGGCGACGAAGAGCAGGACCGCCCCGACCACGGCCAGCAGGAAGGCCAGACTCTTGCGCTTGAGGAGCAGGCCGCCCGCCAGGACGGTGAGAATCGTGCTACTGGGGGGAAACCAGCCGGGAGGCCCCCACACGGCACCGACGCCGACACCCACGGCCAGGACGACGAGGGTGATGAGGACGAGCCGGTAGCGGAAGAGCACCTTGCGCCGGAGCACCGCGACGAGCCGCTGCGCGAAGGAGCGCAGCAGCCGGGTGGTCTTGGCGGTCGGTGTGGACTTCATGGATCCCCTACGTTGCACACCCGCTCACCAGCGGGAGTAGGTTCTTGGACGGCAGTCGGATGGAAACGGGGTCACGTCGCCGCCGGGCACGTGTACGGCGTGCGGGGCTGGGGGCGCTCTGGGGACACTGTGGCGAGGGACGCCGACTGGGCGGCGACACGGACGAGGGCCCGCCACTGTGCACGAACTGTAGCGCGGGGGGTATGGCTGTGGCACGTGCAAGCAGCGGTGTTCTCCCCCAAACCACAGATTTGGGTTCAGCCGATAACCGAGCGTACGGAGTCGTGCGCCACTCCGCCACGGGGGAACGGCTCTCAATGCCGGGATCATCCCGTTGGACACCGTTCGGCGACCGAACGCCTCCCACGGCCACCGCCGGTCCGGTCCGCGCCCCAGCGGCGCGAACCCGTTCGCCCCAGGGTCTCACAGGGACCTGACCCAGACCAGGGCTCCGCATCCTCGGAAATGGAATAAGGCACAAGGACCGGAGCCACAACAAAACCGACATCCTGCTGAAACCGAAGTGGCTTCGAGAGCGCAGAAGACGTCCACGGCCCTGCTACGACGACCGGTGAGCACCGCACGGTCACGGAGGAACGCGTGTCCGGACACGCGTTCCGACTCCGGACACCGAAGGCCGGTCCCGACCGGGAGGGCCTGTGGAGGTGCCCCCGGTCGGGTCTTCGTCGAACGGCCGGGGCTCAGGGAAGCGGCGGGAGCTCGCCGGTCTCCTCGTAGGACGTCAGCATCCCGATGCGGCGGGTGTGCCGCTCCTCGTCGCTGTAGGGGGTGGACAGGAAGACCTCCACGAACCTGGTGGCCTCCTCCAGCGAGTGCATCCGGGCACCGACACCGAGCACGTTCGCGTCATTGTGCTCACGCGCCAGACGGGCGGTGTCCTCACTCCAGGCCAGAGCGGCACGAACCCCCTTGACCTTGTTCGCGGCGATCTGCTCGCCGTTGCCCGAGCCTCCGATGACGATGCCCAAGGAGCCCTTGTCCGAGGCCACCCCCTCGGCCGCACGCAGAACGAAGGGAGGGTAGTCGTCCACCGCGTCATAGACGAAGGGTCCGGCGTCCACGACGTCGTGGCCGCGCCCCTTCAGCCAGGAGACGAGGTGCTCTTTGAGCTCGTAGCCCGCATGATCTGATCCAAGGTAAACACGCACGGGACCAGTGTGGCAGGTCATCGCGGTGACGAGCACAGTGCCCCGCCCACGGACGTGGGCGGGGCACTGTCGTGTGCGGTCCCTCAGAGGGCGGTGGAAGCCGCGGAGGCGACGGCCAGGCCGAGAACGCCGGCCATCAGGACGGCGCCGATGACGACCAGGTTCCACAGGACGATCGTCTTGATGTCCTTACTGATGGGGACTGCCTTGGAGACCTCGGGCTTGTTACTCAACTCACACCTCGTTCGGGGTTCGACCAGGGATATCCCGCCAGGATTTTTCCATACTGAATAACGAGATCGGCACCGGGGGCGATTCCGCCGGCGGGCCCGGTGGGACGGTGAGTCCGCACACATCCCGGTCCGGATCTACATCTGTACGGCCTTGACCTCACAGAACTCCTCCAGACCGGCCAGTCCCCACTCCCGGCCGTTGCCCGAACGCTTGTAGCCGCCGAAGGGAGCGCGCGGGTTGAGCGCCCCGCCGTTGAACTCGATCTGGCCGGCCCGCAGTCGCCGGGCCACGGCCATGCCCTGTTCGGGGTCGCCGGACCACACGGCCGCGTTGAGGCCGTACACGGTGTCGTTGGCGATCTCGACCGCCTCCTCCACCGTGTCGTAGGGGATCATGGCCAGTACGGGACCGAAGATCTCCTCCTGGGCGATGCGCATGTCGTTGCGCACGTCGGCGAAGACGGTCGGCTCGACGTAGTACCCGCTCTCCCGGCCCTCCACCCTCTCCGCCCCACCGGTGACCAGGCGGGCCCCCTCCTCCACACCGAGCGAGATGTAGCCGCGGACCTTCTCCAACTGGGTCTCGGAGACCAGGGGACCCATCCGGGTGCTCTCGTCCGTGGGATCCCCGGGCACGTACTTGGCCGCGGACTCGGCGGCCAGGGAGACCGCCTCCTCGTAGGAGTCACGGTGCACCAGCATGCGCGTGAGCGCGTTGCAGCTCTGACCGGTGTTGCGCATGACGTCGGCGACACCGCGCTTGACCGCCTTGACCAGGTCGGCCCCGGGCAGGATGACGTTGGGCGACTTGCCGCCCAACTCCAGGGCGACCTTCTTGAC
The DNA here is from genome assembly GCA_937957845.1 of uncultured Nocardiopsis sp. Classification (GTDB taxonomy): domain Bacteria; phylum Actinomycetota; class Actinomycetes; order Streptosporangiales; family Streptosporangiaceae; genus Nocardiopsis. Next base: position 1,492 of record CALGOD010000280.1, on the reverse strand, counting down.
GGTCTCCGCCGCGACCTGACTGACCCGGGTCCCGGCACGGGTGGAACCGGTGAAGGAGACCATGTCCACCTTCGGGTGGGCCGCGATGGCCTCACCGACGACCGGCCCGGTGCCCGAGACCAGGTTGAACACGCCCGCGGGCAGGCCCGCCTCGTCGAACACCTCGGTGAGGGAGTAGGCGCTGAGCGGAGCGACCTCGCTGGGCTTGAGGACGACCGTGTTGCCCGCGAGCAGGGCCGGCACCACCTTGAGCACGATCTGGTGGAGCGGGTAGTTCCAGGGGGTGATGGCGCCCACGACCCCGACCGGTTCGTGGACGATGAGCGAGTTGCCCTGGCGTTCACCACCGAAGTAGCGCTCACCGTGCTCCTCGACCAGGTCGATGTAGGTCTGGAACATCAGGGCGGGCAGGCCCGCCTGGACCTTGCGGGAGAAGACGGCGGGCGCGCCCATGTCCCGGGTGAGCACCGCGGCGACATCGTCGATGCGGGCGTTGAAAAGCTCCAGGGCCTTGGCCAGATGGGTGACGCGCTGTCCGTGGGTGAGCGCGGCCCAGCCGGGAAGGGCCGCGGCGGCGGCCTCCACCGCTGCGTCGACGTCCTCGGCGGCTCCGGCCGGCACGGTGTCTATGACCTGTTCGGTCGCCGGGTCGACCACGTCCAGGGCCTCGCTGGAGGCGGAGTCGCGCCAGGCGCCGTCAATGTAGAGGGATCGCATACCACCACTGTCGCAGAACGAGATTCGGGTTGACCAGTCCGGAACCCGGCTCCGGTGGTTTCCCCGATGCCGGGGAACGCACTCCGGACGGTGTGGGGTCAGTCCCAGTGCGGCGGGCGCTCGGCGATCAGTCGCGCCGTCGAGTCCTCCTCGGGATCCCCCCACCCCGGTCCGCTCTCGTCACCGGTGGTGTCGGGCAGGATGTCGAGGTCGTCGAAGAAGTCGACCCTGCGCTCGTCGTCAGGTCCGGACACGGTTCCTCCTTCTCGCGTTCGGGCGGAACTCCTCCGCCCTCTCACCGTCGGCATCCAGTGTGCACCGTGCCCGGAGACCTCATGGCGACCCCGCCGCGCCGAGCCGCGCGGCGGGGTTCTGTGACCGGAGAAGTCTGGGGTCAGTCGAAGATGGGGTCCCTGGTACGGGTCCGCTTGAGCTCGAAGAACCCGTCGGTCCCGGCCACCAGCAGCACGCCGTCCCACAGCTTCCCGGCCTCCTCACCGCGCGGAGCCGGTGTGACGACCGGCCCGAAGAAGGCCACGTCCGCCACCTGGACCACGGGAGTGCCCACGTCCTCGCCGACCAGCTTCATCGCCTCGGCGTGCGAGGCGCGCAGTGCCTCGTCGTACTCGGTGGAGGCGCCCGCCTCCACCAGGTCCTCCGGCAGCCCGACATCGGCCAGCGCGGCACGGATCGTGTCGGTGACGCGCTTCTCGTCCTTGTTGTGGAAACGGGTGCCCAGGGCCGTGTACAGCCCTCCCAGGACCTCGGGGCCGAA
>CALGOD010000279.1 GCA_937957845.1 uncultured Nocardiopsis sp. | reverse complement strand
GCGTCAAGAAGTTCGACGCCCAGGGCAACATCGTCGGAGAGCGCCGTTTCCTCGGCCTGTACACCCCCCAGGCCAACACCGGCAGCATCTCCCGGATCCCCATCATGCGCCGCAAGCAGGCCGAGGTGCTGGCCCTGGCCGGCTTCGAGGCCGACAGCTATGACGGCAGGGACCTCATCGAGCTGCTGGAGACCTTCCCACGCGAAGAGCTTCTGCAGATCCCTGTGGGCGAGCTGTACAACATCGTGCGCGGAGTCCTGCGTCTGCGCGAGCGGCGCGGCGCCAAACTGTTCATGCGCCGTGACCCCTACGGCGGCCGGTACATGTCGTGCTTCGTGTACATGCCGCGCGACCAGTACAGCACCCGTGTCCGTCTGGACATCCAGAGTGTCCTGGCCGAGGCCTTCCACGGCGCCACGATGGACCACAACGTCCTGATCGGATCCGCCCCGCTGGCCCGCCTGTACCTGGTGGCCCGCGCCCAGCCTGGACAGACCCTGGCCGACATCGACCAGGTCGCGCTGGAGGAGAAGGTCCGACAGGCGGCCCGTTCCTGGACCGTGGACTTCGAGGAGGCCCTCACCGAGGCCTTCGGCCCGGTGCGCGCCACAGAGCTCAAGGACCGCTACGCAGGCGGACTGACCGATACCTACAAGGTCGACAACACCCCCGCCACCGCGATCTCCGACATCGCCGAGCTGGAAGGGCTCATCGCCCGCACCGACCCCGAAAAGCTGCACGGCGAGTCCTCCGCGGTCCTGTACCAGGCCGAGGGGGACGAGCCCGGCCGTCACCGATTCCGCCTCTACCGGATCGGCGAGCCCATCACGCTCTCGCGCGTCATGCCCGTCCTGGAGAACCTGGGCGTGGAGGTCGTCGACGAGTGGCCCTACGACATCACCGTGCGTGACGTGGGCCGGGTGTGGATCTACGACTTCGGCCTCGGCAGGATCGCCGAGACCGACCTGGCGCCCGAGCGTCTCAAGACCCTGTTCGAGGAGACCTTCGACGCCTCCTGGCGCGACCTGGCCGAGAGCGACCGGTTCAACGCCCTGGTCGTGCGCGCCGGGCTCGACTGGCGCCAGCTCACCGTGCTCCGTGCCTACGCCAAGTACCTGCGTCAGGCCGGTTCCACCTTCACACCCGACTACCTGGCCGACGTACTGGCCGCCAACGTCGGTATCGCCAACCTGCTGGTGGAACTGTTCGAGGTCCGCTTCGATCCGGACCAGCCGGACGAGGGACGCGACGAGCGCATCGGCGCGCTGACCCGCAAGGTCGAGTCCGAACTGGAGTCCGTGGCCAGCCTGGACCACGACCGCATCCTGCGTTCCTTCCTGGCCGCCATCGGCGCCACTCTGCGGACCAACTACTACCAGGGCCATCCCTACCTGGTGTTCAAGCTCGACCCGCAGCGGATCCCGGACATGCCGCAGCCGTGCCCGCGGCTGGAGATGTACGTGTACTCCCCGCGTGTGGAGGGCGTGCACCTGCGCTTCGGCAGGGTCGCGCGCGGCGGACTGCGCTGGTCCGACCGACTGGAGGACTTCCGCACCGAGGTCCTCGGCCTGGTCAAGGCGCAGATGGTGAAGAACTCCGTCATCGTGCCGAACGGGGCCAAGGGCGGCTTCGTGTGCAAGAGGCTGCCACAGAACGGCACCCGCGAGGAGGTGATGGCCGAGGTCGTGTCCTGCTACAAGCAGTTCATCGGCGGCCTGCTCGACGTCACCGACAACCTCGTGGACGACCGCGTCGTCCACCCCGAGCGCACGGTCCTGCACGATGGCGAGGACTCCTACATGGTGGTGGCCGCGGACAAGGGCACCGCGACCTTCTCCGACATCGCCAACTCCATCTCCATCGAGCGTGGCTTCTGGCTGGGCGACGCCTTCGCCTCCGGTGGATCGGTCGGCTACGACCACAAGGGTATGGGCATCACCGCGCGAGGCGCCTGGGAGTCGGTGCGCTACCACTTCCGCGAGATGGGCGTGAACGTGCAGGAGGAGCCGTTCACCGTCGTCGGCATCGGGGACATGTCCGGGGACGTGTTCGGCAACGGGATGCTGAGGTCCCAGAAGATCCGACTGGTGGCCGCCTTCGACCACCGACACGTCTTCCTGGACCCCGATCCCGACCCGCACACCTCCTGGGTCGAGCGCAAGCGGTTGTTCACGCTGCCCCGCAGCACGTGGGAGGACTACGACCCGAAGCTGATCTCCGAGGGCGGCGGCGTGCACCCGCGTACGGCCAAGTCCGTGCCGATCACACCACAGGTGCGTGCGGCACTGGGGCTGGCCGACGACGTGGAGAGCCTCACCCCCGACGAGTTGATCCAGGCGGTGCTCACCGCACCGGTGGACCTGCTGTGGAACGGCGGGATCGGCACCTACGTCAAGGCCGACACCGAGACGCACGCCGAGGTGGGCGACAAGGCCAACGACCAGGTGCGGGTGAACGCCCGCGAACTGCGCGCCAAGGTGATCGGTGAGGGCGGGAACCTGGGCATGACCCAGCGGGCCCGCATCGAGTACGCACGAGAGGGAGGCCGGCTCAACGCCGACTTCATCGACAACTCCGCCGGCGTCGACACCTCCGACCACGAGGTCAACATCAAGATCATGCTGGACCACCAGGTCCGGTCGGGGGAGTTGGACAAGGACGAGCGGGACCGGCTGTTCCTCGACATGACGGACGAGGTCGCCGAACTGGTCCTGGGCACCAACTACTCCCAGAACACCGTGCTGGCCGCCGCGCGCAAGCAGGACGACCAGATGCTGCACGTCCACAGCCGGTACATGCGGAGCCTGGAGCGGGCCGGTGTCCTCGACCGGGAGCAGGAGAACCTGCCTTCCGACAAGGCGATCGCGGAAAGGCGCACCACGGGTCAGGGCCTGACGAGTCCGGAGTTCGCGACACTGCTGTCGTACACCAAGATCGATCTCAAGGAGAAGATCAGCCTGTCCGACCTGGCGGAGGATCCCTACCTGGCGGACGCGCTGACCGAGTACTTCCCCACGCCGTTGCGTTCGGAGCGCTTCGCCAAGGCGGTGGCCTCCCACCCGCTGCGCAAGGAGATCATCGTCAACCAGGTCGTCAACCAGATGGTGAACCGCTCGGGGGTGACCTTCGCCTTCCGGCTCAACGAGGAGTTGAGCTCCAGCGCCGCCGACATCACCCGTGCCTACCTGGTGGCGCAGGACGTCCTCCGACTGCAGCAGTTCTGGGAGAGGGTGGAGGAGCTCGACCACCGGATCTCGGTGGACAGCCAGCTCGCCCTGCTGCTGGAGACGCGTAAGCTCGCCGAACGCGCCTCCCGGTGGCTGCTGCGCAACAGGACGTTCCCCTTCGACATCAGCAGCGAGATCGGCTACTTCGCCGACGGAGTGGGAGAGATCCTGCCCAGGCTCGTCGAACTGCTGCGGGGACGGGACAAGGAGGCCTTCGTCGAGCGCCGCGACCGCTACATGTCGATGGGCGTACCGACCGACCTGGCCGAACAGGTCGCCGTGATGGTGCCCGCCTACTCCACCCTGGACCTGGTGGAGATCGCCCAGCGCACGGAACGCCCCGTGGAGAAGGTCGCCGAGCTGTACTTCGAGCTGGCCGACCGGCTCAACATCAGCTGGTGGCGTGAGCGGATCATCGACCTGCCGCGTGACGACCGTTGGAGCACCACGGCACGGGCCTCCCTGCGCGACGACCTGTACGCCGCGCACGCCGACCTGACGGCGCGGGTGCTGGAGAGCGGCCCGGAGAAGGCTCCCGCGGACCTGATCGCCGCGTGGATGGAGCAGAACCGGGAGCAGGTGGAGCGCGCCGGGATCACCCTGTCGGAGATCCAGGAGCACGAGCGTTTCGACCTGGCCACGCTGTCCGTGGCCCTGCGGTCCTTCCGCAGCATGGTCGACTGATCCTCGCCGGCCCACGGTGACATGACGGGCTCCGCGCCAAGGCGCGGAGCCCGTTCGTCGTGGTGGGGGCGGACGTTCCGTCGTGAGTCGTGCCGTGTCCCGGTGCTCCTTCGGCCGGGCGATGCGCTCGTGTCCTGGGCCCTAGACTGGGTCCGTGGCAGAACTGGACCCAGCAGAGAAGATCAAGGACCTCGCGGCGACTCTGGCGAGCGTCACCGCCGTGTTGGACCTGGAGGCCATGCACACCCAGATCGCCGAACTGCGAGAGCAGTCGGCCGATCCGGAGTTGTGGGCCGACCAGGACAACGCCCAGCAGGTGACACGTCGGCTCTCCACTCTGGAGTCCATGGTCAACAAGATCCAAGGCATAGAACAACGACTGGAGGACCTGGAGGTCCTCTACGAGCTGGCCTCGGCGGAGGAGGACGCCGACACGCGTGCGGAGGCCGATCACGAACTGGAGCAGTTGCGCAAGGAGATCGGTGAACTGGAGGTCCGCACCCTCCTCAACGGTCCCTACGACGAGCGCGAGGCCATCGTCACGATCAACTCCCAGGCGGGTGGCGTGGACGCCGCCGACTGGGCGCAGATGCTCCAGCGCATGTACCTGCGCTGGGCGGAGCGGCAGGGCTATCCCACGGAGATCTACGAGACCTCCTACGCGGAGGAGGCGGGCATCAAGTCCACGTCCTTCGCGGTCAAGGCCCCCTTCGCCTACGGAACCCTGCGCGGTGAGCACGGTACGCACCGCCTGGTGCGCATCTCGCCGTTCGACAACCAGAACCGACGCCAGACCTCCTTCGCAGGCGTGGACGTGGTTCCGGTGGTCGAGAAGAGCGACCACATCGACATCGACGACAGCGAACTGCGTGTGGACGTGTACCGGTCCAGCGGCCCCGGCGGTCAGGGCGTCAACACCACCGACTCGGCGGTGCGCATCACCCACCTGCCCACCGGC
>CALGOD010000278.1 GCA_937957845.1 uncultured Nocardiopsis sp. | reverse complement strand
ACCGACTCCTCTCGGCCGCTGACACCGCCCAAGCATAAGACACAGTCGTCCGGGTGCAACGGCGGTCGTGCCCGGAAGCACGCCCTGCGGGGAGGGGCGCCATCGCACGCGAAAGGTAAACAGTAGGCCACCGGAGGGTCGTGTCGTGAAAGACGGGAGTTTCTCCTCCGTGTTCCAGCCGATTCCCGACCATGGGGCCTCGGAGGGTCCGCACTTCCGACCCGAGAAAGAGGAAAGCTATATGCCCGAAACATCCTTTTCGTTGTGTTGACCTGCGGTGATGGTGGTGTTCGAGTAAACAATGATTCCCAGAGGTTTTATCGACAGCGCGCCGGGAGAGGGGTTGACAGCTCGCCCAGAACAAGTGAAATGGGTGAAGGTCACCGTCCAGGCCATCTTTCGAACTAGGGGTGTGAGCGAGAATGCTCCAGACCTTCCCGGTCCAGGATCTCAGGCAGATCTCAGCACGACTTCACGATGAGTTCAGCGCCTTGTCCCATCGCTGCGTCGAACGCTGCGTCAGCGACACCTGGAACTGTGTCGAACACCTGGGCATCACGGTCACGCCGCATCTGGTCGAGCGGGTCGCCCGCGAACACCTGGAGGCGATGGTGAACTCCGTGCCGCCCTCACAGAGCATCCGGCAGGCACCGCGGGGGCCGGGCAAGACCCTGTTCACCGGTCGTCGCGCCGTCTCCGGAAAGCTCTGAACCGACGTCCTCCGAGCAGGAGCGGCTCCTCCCGACCGACCCGCGCGCTTTCTTCGCGGGTGTTCGTCATGGAGCCGCCCCGGAGCGTTCCGCACGCCGGTTCCATGCCCGAGGCCGGCATACGCTCGGATGGTGTCCTCCCTGATGCCTCCACCCACAGGTCCCGAACCGGTACCCGGTGCCGTCTTCGACGAGATGCTGCGCGCCGCCAGGGCACTGCTCGCCGTACGCCATCCTCTGGACGCCGAACTGGCCTTCAGCGAGATGATCGGCGCCTGGTGGGGAGAGCGGGTCCCGGGCATGGACGTCGAACGCCTTCTCGGCGAGGGTCTGATCGCGCATGCCACCGCCTCGGGCACCTCCGCCGGCCTCGGCGTGCTCGCGGCGGTCGCCGCACTGGGCACCTCGGCCACGCAACGGAACCTGGCCGCACAGGGGATGATCGCGCTCCGTGAACGCGGACTGCAGGTGCCGGACTGGGCCTGCCAACTCGGTGCGGTCACCCCGGTGGCCGCCTACCTCAACAGCGACCGGTTCGGCGACACCGACGACGTGGTGTGCGTGTTCGGCCGTGGCCGCGACCCTCACGGCGCTCCGGACTCTCCGTCTCCCGAGCACGCGCTCATTCTGGTCCTGGACCACAACAGCGGCGGGGTACTGCGCGACGCCTGGGTGACCACCAAGGTCGAGCGGCTGCTGGAGCAGTGTCGGCGGAGAGCCGAGGCGGATGATTTCGTCCGGTTCTCCCCTCTGGAGCTGACCGAGGCACGAACGCTGTTGTCCTGGGCGTTGGAGCGCACCGAACAGGCGATGGCGGACACCCTGGCGGATCCGTCCGCGGGGCCGACCGTGGAACTGGTCGGGATGAAGGCCGCGGATCTGGCAGGTGGTTCGCTGGCCACGCATTTCCCGCTGGCCAACGCCCGGGTGCGGGCGCTGCCCTCCCCTCCCTCGGGGAAGGAGACCTCTCCCCTACCCGTGTGGCGGCGCGACCGCCGCGCGGTGTTGGCCGCCCGCTTCCTGGCCTCCGACGAGGCGGCCG
>CALGOD010000277.1 GCA_937957845.1 uncultured Nocardiopsis sp. | reverse complement strand
GAGAGAGGGTGTTCGTGTGATGAGCCGTTGATCGGGCGAGGGGTTCCTCTCGACCGGGCCGTCCCCGCTTGACCGACGGTTGTCCGAATCGTGCCTGAATATTAACGTCCTCCCCTAGCCTGGTCCGCGGTGCGGCGTCACGGTGGCGACGGCGTGAGAACCCTCGAAGGAGCCGGATTCATGAATTCTGTGGCACGGGCCCGGTCCTCGTCGCGAGTCGGGGGGCGCTGGGCGGCGGTGGTCGCGGCCACCGTCCTGCTCGTGGGATGTGCGTTCCAGGACACCGACGTTCCCGGTTCCGAACAGCGGGACGGTCAGGCCGCTTTCGTACGTTGCGGCGACGGGGACGAGGGGCGCCGGATGCGCGGGGCGTGGCTGACCACCGTCCGCAACATCGACTGGCCCTCCGAGCCGGGGCTGTCCGCCGACGAGCAGAAGGCCGAACTCGACTCCTACCTCGACGACGCCGTCGCCATGAGGCTCAACGCCGTGTTCCTGCACGTGCGACCCACCGCGGACGCGGTCTACGCCTCCGACCTGGAACCATGGGCGCGCTACCTCACCGGCGAACAGGGCGGCGATCCCGGATACGACCCGCTGGAGTACGCCGTGGCCGGGGCCCACGAGCGGGGCCTGGAGCTGCACGCCTGGTTCAACCCCTACCGGGTCGGCTTCCTGGACCCGGACGTGGAGAACCTGACGGAGGACCACCCGGTCAGGCGCAACCCCGACTGGTCGGTGCGCTACGGCGACGAGGCCTATGTCGATCCCGGTGATCCCGAGGTCCGGGAGTGGGTGACCGGCGTCATCATGGACGTGGTGAGACGCTACGACATCGACGGCGTGCACTTCGACGACTTCTTCTACCCCTATCCCAAGGCGGGGGAGGAGTTCGACGACGACGCCACGTGGGCCGAACACGGCGGGGACTTCGACGACCGGGGGGACTGGCGGCGGGACAACGTGAACCGGCTCATCGCCGACGTGCCCGAACAGATCCACCAGACCAAACCCTGCGTGCGCTTCG
>CALGOD010000276.1 GCA_937957845.1 uncultured Nocardiopsis sp. | reverse complement strand
AGCGCCCGTCCTCCGCAAGGGCGCCACCGCCTCCTCTAGGCCGCGAACGACCGAGCCCGCAGGGGTTACAGTCGTTTCAGGACGTGATGTCGGGCCTGGTTCCGCAGACGTGCAGGCATCGGTGGCGCAAGGAGCGTTCCGCGTGGGCGCGGTCCGAAAAACCACCACTTTCGTTCCTCTACATAGAGTAGTGTTCTGCCCATAGGAACAGTCCGATGCCTGACCGCGCCGACCATCACGGCAACGAGGGCTGGAACGCGAACCTGGCGCCAGGTAGGTGAATCGTTCCACCGAGGAGAGCGGAACACCGGCGGGACATCGTCGGCGACGTCATCCTCGAAGACGATCGGCGGCGCCATCTACCAAGAATGGAGCACGGTGTGGCACACGAGGTCGCGACAGCACCCCCCTCCGACGCGGAGAGCAAGAAGGGATCCCCACCTCCCACGAGCAGCTCCGGCCTGGAACGTGCCCTCCGGGTCATCAACACCGTCGCGGAGAGCCGGGCGCCGGGTGTGGGGGTGTCCGCCCTCGCCCGAGAGACCGGCCTTCCCAAAGCGGTCGCCCACCGCATCCTGAAGTCCCTGGTCGCACTGGAGTTCCTGAGTTTCGACGAGAGCACCAAGCTCTACAGCCTGGGACCGGGAGCACTCGTCGTGGGCCTGGCCGCACTGCGTCAGCTCGACGTGCCCGCGATCGCCAAACCTCACCTGCAACGCCTGGTCGCGGAGACGGGCGAGACGGCGACTCTCTCCATCCTGCAGGGGTGGACCCGCCTGTACATCGACCAGAACCTCTCCCCCCAGGAGGTGCGCATGTCGGTGAAGATCGGAGAGCCCTACAGCCTGCACGCCGGCTCCTCCTCCAAGGCGATCCTGGCGGCGCTGCCCGAGGCCAAGGTGCGGGAGTACCTGAAGCGCCACACCCTGGAACAGCTGACCGACGCCACGATCATCGACCCGGACGAACTGCTGGCGGAGATCCGCGTCATCCGCGAACGTGGTTACGCCATCAGCCGAGGAGAACGTCAACCCGACGCGGGAAGCGTCGCGTGCGCCGTCCGCCGACTGGACGGGGACGTCTTCGGCGCGATCTCGGTATGCGGCCCCGTCATGCGCTTCGACAGCGCGGCGCAGCGGCGGATCGGTCTGCTGGTCAAAGAGGTCGCGGAGCACATCTCGGCCTCCATCGGCTACAACGCCTGATCGGGGTGAGGCGGGCGGAAGGTCTTGGAGCGGTGGGGCGGGAGCGTGCTCTCGTTCCGACTTCCTGGTTCTCGGCCCTCTGTAGAACGTTCGTGGGCCGGAGCGATCACGCCCGGCCCACGACGGCAAGGTATCAAGAGCCGCTCAAAGGAGCGGTGTGCACACCGAGGTCAAGGATGCTCTTTTCAGATCGGACTCAGCCAAGGGGCGTCTCGTCGACCTGAATGTCGAAATTGACGAGATCGGAAGAGCACACGTCTGAACTCCAGTCACAAGACGGAATCTCG
>CALGOD010000275.1 GCA_937957845.1 uncultured Nocardiopsis sp. | reverse complement strand
CACCACGTCTCCGCACGTGCCGAACAGATCCTGTGCCAGCTGCGCGCCGGTACGCCCCCGCCGGTGCGCGGCCAACAGGAGCAACAGTTCGGCGTGACGCGGGGTGAGTCGTCGCACCCACTCCCCGCCGGCTCCGGAGACCACCATCATCGGCGCGGTCGAGGCCAGATCGAGGGTGACCATGGAGGGGGCGAGGCACTCCGTGGGGCGGGGGCGGACCAGCCACCCACCGGGCAGCGGCTCCAGGGCGCACTCCCCCAGCCCGGGCAGCCAAGCAGTACCGGTCTCTGGGCGCATGGGCAGCTGGACGCGCCGGACCGGTTCCATGTGGACGGCGGCGGCCGTCCACCCGGACTCGTCCACGACCAGAGCCTGCTCGCTCATCCCCGCCAGCAGGGGCGCGGCGACCGAGCGCAGCCTCTCCAGATGGGTGTGGTGGATGCTCTGTAGGTTCGCCTCGGCGAGCCGGGCCACCGCGTTGACCAGGGCCAGGGTGGAGGGGTGGATGGTGGAGATCGGCCCGGTGACGTTGATGGCGCCGAGCAGGCGTCCGTCACGCGGGTCGTGGATCGGGGCGCACGCACACGTGAGGACGTGCAGACTGCGGAGGAAGTGCTCGGCGGAGTAGACCTGTACCGGTCGCCCCACGGCCAGGGAGGTGCCGATGGCGTTGGTGCCGGTGTTGCCCTCGTTCCAGAAGGCGCCCTCCACCAGACCCAGCCGGTCACCGACGGCGCGCAGGCGGTGGGGCCCCTCGCGCCACAGGACCTGGCCGGAGGCGTCGGCGATCAACATGAGGTGGTCGGCCTGGTCGGCGATCGAGACGAGCGAGCGGCGGATCAGCGGCAGGACCTCGGCGATGGGAGAGGCGTCGCGCGCACGCTGGAGTTCCTCCGGAGGTGCCACCCGCAGTTGCGGAACATCGTCGGGTTTAATACCGAAACGCCGCGTTCGTCCCCAGGATTCCTCAATGATCGGGCGCGGAGGAAAAGGCACTGGTCCCCCGGCGAACGAGGCTTCGTACACCCGCCGAAGCAGGCGTGCGTGTTCGCGGGCATCGGCCCCGACGGGTAGGGCCGTATCCAGCTGGGGAAACGACATATGGCCCCCTGGCTTGGCGTTCGTTATGGAGTTGACGGTGGTGCGTCCGAATTCGAACAGGTGTGAAGAAGAGGAAAGGCAGTCGTGTCGGGGAAAGCCGACAACGATTCCTACCTTCCACTTTCCCATCGGATTATGCCTCACTTCGACCGTCGTTCGGGCTGCGGCCGTAATACCGGTGGTGGCACGGACCGAGGTCGGTTATTCGGCGCGAAAACGCGTCAGGGCGAACCACAGACGCATGCGTTGTTCGGCGTCGGACAGGTCCACTCCCAGGTCGCGCTCGATCCGGCCGATCCGGTAACGGACGCTGTTGCGGTGGACGCCCAGGTCGGCGGCGGTCCGGTCCCAGTTGCCGTGCCGGGTGAGCCAGACCCGCAGGGTGTGACGCAGTGCCCGGGAGGCGTCGTCCCGCTCGGACAGGGGGCCCAGGACACGGTGGGAGAAGTCCTCGACGGCGGACCCCAGGAGGGTCGCGAAGGGATCGGTCCCCTCCTCCATCAACGGCTCCCCGACCACGCGGGCGCGGGCGAGCAGGGCCCTCACACGGCGATCGGCCTCCGCCAGCTCCTCGGCGGGCACCGGTCCGCTCAACGCGGCCGTCCAACCGTGGGTGAGCAGACGGTCCAACTGGTCACGGTGGGCCGCGTCCCCCCGGTCGACGAGAACGGCGCGCAGACGATCGGTGTCGGCGTCCATCAGCGGGGTCTCCAAGGACAGCCGGGCGGGATCGGTGTGACGCCCCTGTCCGGAGGGGTCGGCGTACAGGACCCGGTAGGCGCCGGGCGCGGAGCCGCCGTTCCCCGAACCGACGAGCTCCGCCAACAGGGAAGCGCTCCGGTCGGTGAGCCCACCCTCCAAGAGCAGGCTGGTGAGCAGACGTGCGGAGGAGGTCGACACATCACGCCGGCGGGTGCGGGCGAGCAACTCCAGCAGGACGGTCGCGGTACGAAGGACGGCGCGGTCGGTGATGCCCAGTGGTTCGGGGCGTCCGACCAGGACCACACCGTGGTCCTCCGGCGGTGTTCCCACCGTGTGCAGGAAGATCTCGTCGTCCCCCACCCTGGCTTTGGCACTGCGCGGCCCCCGGGGCCGGGTGAGCCGGTCCACGAGGCCGCTCAGCTCCGCGTCCAACTCCACCGGCGCTCCGGGGGTGCGGCCATCACCGTTCGGCATGGACGCCGAGGGCCGGGCCAGGAGCGCCCAGCCACGAAGAGCCTCGGCCAGGACCCGCAGGACCCGCCCTAGGGGCGCGTCGTCGGTGACGGCCAGCGCCAGCGCCTGGTGAGCCTCGCCGAGACGACGCAGGTCGCGCAGGTGCAGCTCCTCCAGTTCCTCGCCCACGGCCTGACTGACGGCGGTGAAGGGAGTGGGACGGGGTACCCGCACCAGGGGCAGCCCCTGGAGGCGACATTGTTCGACCAGTCCGTCCGGAACGGTGTCGTGGACGGGGGTGACACCGAAGCCCACGGCGCTCACCCCCGCGTCGACCAGGGAGGCCACGTAGTCACGCAGTCCGATGCCGGTCGCGGGCAGATCCACTCCAGCGGTGAGCAACAGTTCGCCGCCGCGCAGATAGGCCGCCGGATCGGTCAGTTCGCTGACCACCGCCCAACCGATGCCCGGATCGCCCGTCTCCACGAGCATGGTCAGGCCCAGTTCACGGCGTCCCACGACTCTGCTCAGCGGGACCGTGCGCCTTTCTCCAGAGCCCGTGCCCGGCCCGCCCCCCGCACTCATGCGCCCGCTCGGTCACACCGAGGGCGAGGGCGCGCCGACGCCGGGCGACGCCCGCAGGCAACGGCCGAAGCGTACTTTGTGGCCGATTCCTCCAAAGAACATCTCACAACTGTGCAGTCTAACCACTGGAGAGTGACGCAGACCCTGCCTAATCTGACTCCACAGCCAATGTGACCTGCGACAACACCGACCCGCGCGCCCACCACACCGTCTTCCGTGGACCACGGACACCGCACACACCCCGGTCCTCACCGGCGGTGTCTGAGGAAGGCGCGTACGGGGCAGGCGCACCAGTGAACACGAAGACCGACCCGACCGAGGAAGACCACGAAAGGGACGCGACCGCCTGATGAGCACACCGATCGGACCCACAGACTCCAGCCTCGTACCGCGCTTCGCCGGACCGGCGACCTTCGCCCGGCTGCCCCGCATCGACCAGGTGGAGCGGGCCGACATCGCCGTGGTCGGCGTTCCCTTCGACTCGGGTGTGTCCTACCGCCCCGGCGCACGTTTCGGCCCCTCGGCCATCCGCGAGGCCAGCCGTCTGCTGCGCCCTTACAACCCGGGTCTCCCTTCTGGCCCGCGTCCATCGGGTGCCGCACCTTTGTCATCTCCGTGACCAGG
>CALGOD010000274.1 GCA_937957845.1 uncultured Nocardiopsis sp. | reverse complement strand
CTCCACTTTCTCTGTCATCTGTTGTGTGCGGCGCGGGTGGGTGTCATTGGTCCCGAGTTCGTACATCACCCGAAACTGCGCTTCCCGCCCACACCACACAAAGGGAATAAAAGCCCGAACCTTGCGGAAAAGACGTCGCTTTCGCAGGGCTGGTCGATGTTCGCTTGGGTGAACGAGGTTCTTCAACAACTGCCGCTCGGAAACGTCATCGCGTTTGGGTTCACAGGGGCAGCCGGGTCCGCCCGGAACGGTCGAAAGCGGCACGAACCGTCAACGGACCTCCCTCGTTCCCCGAGAAGTCCCAGTACAGGGCCATCGCGTCCACCAGCGCCAAGCCGTACCCGCCTTCGGCCAAGGACAACGCCCGCACCTTCGAGCCGGCCCTCGTCGAGGCGGCGGGCACAGTGGCCCGCTCCCCGGGCTTGGGACCGTCGTCGCCCACACACAACAGGAACAGGCGCGGACTCCGCTGGATCTGGATCCGCACCCGGCCGCCGGGGAGTCCCGAAGCGGTGTGGCGCAGGGCGTTGGCGTGCAGCTCGGCCAGGGACACCAGCAGTGGGTGGGCAGCCGAGGGGGTGGCCCTGGTGGCCTGCACCGCCCACCGGCGCGCCGCCTTCACGTGGTGGGGGTGGTGGCCGCACACCAGGCCGCTGGTGTCGGGGGCGGAATGGCGGATGCGCCTGGGCAGGTCGAGGGAGGTCTGGGTCGTGGTCATGGATTTCCACCGGGTCCTTTCGCCGTGGCCGTGATCGCTGCTGTTGCGTCCACGAAGAAAGGATGCGGCCCTGGAAAAAAGATCCGTAAGCGCGTCCGGATAACCCGTAAATCTTCCAGGAGCCTCTGGAATCTTCTGGAATTCCCCCACGAAACATGTCGTGGTGTGGTCATATGAAGGCGTGCCCCCTGACGAACGCACCTTGAAGGTTTTCGGGCGTGAGTTGCGTAGGCTGCGAATCGAGGCCGAACTGACTCAGGAAGCCGTCGCGCGCCGCATCAGCCAGCGGGGAACGGCGATCAGTAACTCCCATGTCTCCGACATCGAGAACGGAAAGGCGACAGCCCGCCCCTGGCTGCGTCGAACCCTTGACGAGACGTTGCACGGCGGTGGGCGTCTGGAACGGCTCTGGGAGGAGCTGACGGGTTCAGGCCGGCGGGCGTGGTTGCACGAGGTCGCCGAGCGCACCCACACCGCCGACGCCCTGTACGAGTACCAGGCGCTGGTGTTCCCGGTGTATCTACAGACCGAGGCCTACTCGCGGGCCGTGATCCGCTACGGTGCTCCCTGGCTGTCCGCGAACGAACTCGCCGAGCGCGCCCAGCACAGAGCCCGCAGGGCGCAGCAGATGGCCAAGGCGCTCTCCCCCGTCATCTGGCTCGTGATCGACCAGTCCCTGCTCATGCGCCGCTACGGTTCGGCCCAGGTGCAGTTGGCACAGCTCGAATACGTGGTGGACCTGGTGGAGAGGGAACGCATCAACCTGTTGGTGGTACACGTGGACGAGCCGCGACACGCGGGAAACAACGGCCCCTTCCGGGTCATCACCTCGGCAGACCAGCCCGAGGTGGTCTACGTGGAGTCGGCTCACCAAGGACAGATCATCACGGCGACCAACGAAGTGGGGCGATACCGGATGTGGTTCGCGGCCTTGCAAGGCGTGGCATGGGGACCGGATGAGACGCTAAGGAGCATCCGTAACGAGATGAAGAGGATCAACGGTGACTGAGTGGCACAAGTCCTCCTACAGCGGCGGCAACAACGAGTGCGTTGAGGTCCGCGAGCACAGTACTGGAGCGGATGTACGCGACACCCAGAACCGCGACCTGGGGCATCTATCCTTCCACGGCCTCGGATGGACGGCTTTCCTCCACACCCTGCGCGACCACGGCCCTCTGCCCGGCGCAGGAGACGGTTCCGCTCATACGCGGTGACGGGCGGGCCTTGTGGCACTTGGCCACCGTCATGAACGACATCGAACAACGCACGACCCTGATCGTCCGGGGTACCGACAAACGCGACGCCACACCCGTCCAGGTCCGCATGTACTGGGCCCTGAACGAGGGAAAGCGCCCTCCGGCGCACCTGTTCCTGCCCAAACTGCTGGAGTCGGGGTCTGTAGTACCTCGCATCGCCGACCTGCTCGGACAGGGCGTCAGGCCCTCGACACTGCGGTACTTCCTGGCCGAGCCGTACCTGTACCGTTCTCAGTCATCTGCTCTTCCTTCGAGCTTCCCCGCCCTGGTGGACCAAGTGCGCACGATCCTTCCCCAGCACGGGAACGCTCTTCTGGACGAACGGCGTCTGCGCTCGCTGGACCGCAAGATTTCCGTAGTTCTCGCCCCGAAGGCAGCCGGAGAGGAGTTGAACGATCAACTTTCGGGGCTCTCCCTCATATCGTCACGTGGATCGTCCAGCACTATCCGCGGACACTGCCCCAGCAAGCCCGGCTATACCGGGCGCTCACCTGCACTGAAATCGACCACGGACCACCTCCCACACAGGCCGAAGAGGCATGGCAGTGGCTGAACGCCTGGTCACACAGCACGGCGAAAGGCCCGCCGCCGCATCCGGTGCGCTGGATACTCACCGGACAGCGGGACGGACCCTCATCGTCGGAACTCCTGGAGGTCTTTCCTCCGAGGCCGGTGGGCTGCCCCCTAGTCTCGGCCTGTCAGGTGTTGAGCCGCTCCAACGCCGCGCTCAGCCGCTCCAGTGTGCGCTCCCGGCCCAGCAATTCCAGCGACTCGAACAACGGCAAACCGACCGTACGTCCGGTCACCGCGACCCGCACCGGCGCCTGAGCCTTGCCGAGCTTGAGCCCTTGGGCGGCCCCTGCCTGCTCAAGGGCTCCCTTGAGGCACTCGCCGGAGTCAGGGCCGAGATTGCGACGGCCAACCTGGGCCGACTGCTCGTCCGCTCGGTGCAGACGGTGCGCGGACGTCAGATCGCGATCCTGTTGCTGATCGTCCCGGGGGCGGCGGCGCTGAGCGCCGTGTTCGTACTGGGCACGGGTGCGCACTGGGCCTGGCCGCTGGTGCTGACCGGGTCGGCCGCGCTCTTGGGCGTGGGCGGCGGCCTGGCCCTGCTGTTGTCGGTGGTGGCGCTGTCCCCAGGCAGGGCTCCGCACCTGAGGGTGGAGGCCGAC
>CALGOD010000273.1 GCA_937957845.1 uncultured Nocardiopsis sp. | reverse complement strand
GGGCCCCGACCCGGACCCCGACCCCGACCCGGACCCCGATCCGGACCCGGACCCGGACCCGGGGGAGGGTGAGAAGCCCGGCGACGACGGTGATGAGAGCCAGGCTCCCGGTGGTGGCACCACCGCGCCCGGCAGCACCGCCGGCAGTACCGCCGGCAGCACCGCCCCCGGTGCCTCCGCCCCGGTCGGCGGTGGTGACGACACCCTCGCCGCCACCGGCGTCGACATGCAGGGCTTCGTGCTCGGTGGAGCCGTCGTGACGGGTATCGGTGTTCTGGCCCTGTGGGCCGGCGCCCGCCGCCCCGCCCCGATCGCCTAGGGCCGTTCGACGGAAATTCCGCTCAAAGCCCTGTCCGGACCCCCTCGTGGCGCCCGGACAGGGCCGGTGGAGTCCCTGGAGAACACCGCCTGAGGGCACCCACGCACCGTACGGCCGAGCCGTGCGAGCGTGAGGGCCCCGACCGTCTTCGGGCAAGGTCGCCGAAGTCGATGGTCGGGGCCCTCCCCTTTTCCGTCAGGGACGCTCCGGCACGCCCGAACACCGTCCTCCGTCGGCGGTCCGTGTCACTTCGACGGGAAGGCGGGTCCAGGCCCTCACACTCGCGGGCGCAACGCGAACGCGAGCAGGACGGCGCCCACACCCGCCCCGGCGATCACCCACAGCGCGACACCCAGGCTGGAGGAGTCGGCGAGGAACCCCACCAGGGGAGGAAAGGCCAGGAAACCCGCCCGTCCCAGCCACCCGACCACGGTGATCCCGTCTCCGGTGCGCACTCCGGGGACGTTGCCCGCCGCGGCCAATGTCAACGGGAACAGGGTGGACACACCGAGTCCCATCACCCCGAAGCCGATCACCGTGGTCACCGGGTACGGCAGCAGCAGGGCGAACGCGATGCCCCCGGCCGCCAGAAGTCCACAGGCGCGTCCCACGGTGGCCGCTCCGAAACGGTCGGTCACCCGGTCTCCGGCCAGCCGCCCCAACGTCATCATCGCCTGGCAGGCCACGAACGGCATCGCCGCCAGGAACAGGGGCGCCCCCAGCTCCGAGGTCATGTACACCGCACCCCACGAGGCGGCCGAGTCCTCGATGCCTCCGGCGAACATCAGCAGCACACCGAGCGCCGGCAACAGCAGTACGGCCCGCACGGGTACACGCGGCCGCCGTCCGGTTCCATCCTCGGTTCCGTCCTCGCGTTCGGTGCTGTCCGGGCCCGGCAGCAACATCCGGCTCACCATCAGATTCACGCACACCAGGAGCCCCGCCACACCGCCCAGGTGCCACAGGACGGGTACTCCCGTTCCGGCCATGGCCGCGCCCAGGAGGCCACCGGAGACCGCGGCCATGCTCCACACCGCGTGGAAGGTGTTGATGATGGTGCGCCCGTAACGCCGCTGCACACGCAGCCCGTGTGAGTTCTGCGCCGAGTCGGTCCACGCGTCGGCGCTGCCCAGCACGAACAGCGTCGCGGCCAGCATCCACCAGTTCTGTGCCAACGCGATGAACGGGAGCGCTCCCACGGATATCAGGCTGCTGCCCACGGCGGTCCGACCGCTGCCGAACCAGTGGATGAGGGGGCCCGCCAGCATTCCGGTCAGGATCGCTCCGGTCGGCATCGCCGCGATCGCCAACCCCAACTCAGCGTTGCCCAGTTCCAGTCGGGACTTGATCACCGGCAGCCACGGAACGGCGTTGGTGTAGGTGAAGCCGTTGACGAAGAAGAGGGTGGAGACCGCGACTCTGGCCCTACGGGCATCCGGGGGCGGGGGAACGGTCGTGGTCCGGGTTTTCACAGTGACTCCAACGATGAGCTCGACACGCGCAGATGCTATCCGGCCGAGTCGTCGGATGACGGGCTTTCACGCGACCCGCCGTAGCACGCTTGCCATTGCTCGCACTCCGGATTTACATGGAGGTTCCGCTCCGCAGCCGAGCGGGCCCATCCACCCGACCCCGACTCACGGGCCGCGGCGCACCCCGTCACCGTGGTCCCTCCCGCCCCCGCGACCCGCTTCCCGCACAAGGGCCTCCAGCCCGTCGTCCGCCGACCCCTCACGCCGGAAACCGTGTCCGCACGGCCCGGACGGAACCGGAAGAGCACATGATCAACACGAGTGCGCTGCGAGAAAAACCCACACTCACCGGCAGGAGTGTACGTCTGGTGCCCCTCGCCCCGGAGCACACCGACGCCTACTTCACAGCCGGCCTCGACGAGGAGGTCCGCAGACTCACCGGTACACACCGTCGCCTGACCTACGCCCAGGCCGAAGAGTGGTGCGCCACGCGTGCGGGTCGCACCGCCCGCCTGGACCTGGCCCTCCTCGCGCTCGGGGACGCACGTTA
>CALGOD010000272.1 GCA_937957845.1 uncultured Nocardiopsis sp. | reverse complement strand
GCGGCGCACTTCGACAAGACCTTCGGTGGTGGCACGGTGCGCGCGACCAGCCCGCAGGGCCGTTTCACCGACGGTGCCGCCCGTGTGGACGGCCGTGTGCTGGTCGAGAGCGAGGCGCACGGCAAACACCTCTTCCTGGGGTTCGACTCGGGAGAGTGGGTGCGGGTCCACCTGGGGCTGTACGGTGCCTGGACCTTCGGGGACGCCGACGGCGAGAGCCACCTGGGCGCGCCCCGCGCCGAGGGGGACGCGCGTCTGGAACTGGTCCGTGACGAGGAGGGTTTCGTCGTGCCTCCCGAGCCCGTCGGTGCCGTACGCCTGCGTCTGGTCAACTCCTCCGGATGGGCCGACCTGCGCGGACCCTCGGCCTGCGAGGTCATCACCGAGGAGGAGAAGCAGGCCGTCCGGTCCCGGCTGGGGCCCGACCCCCTGCGCGACGACGCCGACCCCGAGCAGGCCTGGCGCGTGGTCGGTCGGTCCCGGACGAGCATCGCCGTGCTGCTCATGCGCCAGGACGTCGTGGCGGGCATCGGCAACATCTACCGCGCCGAGTCGCTGTTCCGCGCCGGTCTGGATCCCATGACCCCCGGGCGCGACCTCACACGGGACCAGTGGACGCGGTTGTGGGAGGACCTGACCGGCCTGCTCCGTGACGGTGTGCGCGACGGCTACATCATCACCACGCGTCCCGAGCATCGCCTCGATCCGGAGGCGTTCCCGGTCCCTCGCCCCGACACCCTCTACGTCTGTTATCGGACGGGGGAGCCCTGCCGGGTCTGCTCCTCGTCGATCGCCGCCCGTGAGCTGGCCGGACGCACCCTCTACTGGTGTCCCGGATGCCAGAAGGACACAGGGGTGGCGCGGGGCTGAGAAGGTCTTCGTCCGGGCGGGTCCGCGGCTCATGAAGTACAATCCCCGACGGTTTGCTTAACCGGTTCAGTTCTGTGCGATCAGGGGGGATGATGGGGGGCTTGATGCGGCGTCCGACCATCGTGGACATCGCCAAAGCCGCTGGTGTCTCCAAGGGAGCCGTGTCCTACGCCCTCAACGGACGTCCGGGCGTGTCCAAGGAGACCCGCGAGCGCATCCTGGAGATCGCCCGCGAACTGGGATGGGCGCCCAGCAGCCCGGCGAGGGCGCTCTCCCCCGGCGGCAGGGTCGGTGCGATCGGTCTGGTGATCGACCGTCCCGCCCACTCGTTGGGACTGGAACCCTTCTTCATGCAACTGATCTCGGGCATCGAGACGGAGCTGACCGCCTCGGGGGTGGACCTGTTGTTGCAGGTCACCGAGGACACGGGGGCCGAGATCGCCGTCTACCGACGTTGGGCCGCCGAACGCCGGGTCGACGGTGTGGTCCTGGTCGACCTGCGGGTGGACGATCCACGGGTCGAGGCGGTGGAGGAGCTCTCGCTGCCCGCCGTGATGCTGGGCGGCCCCGAGGGAGTGGGCTCCCTGCCGTGCCTGTACACCGACGACGCCGCCTCCGTGCGCGAGGTCGTGCACTATCTGGCCGCGCTCGGCCACCGGCACATCGTCCAGGTGGCGGGACCGGAGCACTTCGTGCACACCCGGACGCGCGTGGAGGCCTTCCGGGACGCGGCGGCGCAGGCCGGACTCGACCGGGCCCGCTCGGTGCACGCCGACTACACGGGTGAGGTCGGTACGAGGGTCACACGCAGGCTGCTGGCCGCCACCGATCGACCGACCGCCCTGGTCTACGACAACGACCTGATGGCCGTGGCGGGATTGGGCGTGGCGCACGAGATGGGCGTGGACGTGCCCTCCCAGCTGTCCATCGTCGCCTGGGACGACTCGGTACTGTGCCGTCTGGTCCGGCCCTCCCTGACCGCGATCGTCCGCGACGTGGTGTCCTACGGCCGTCAGGTGGCGCAGATACTGGGTGAGGCGATCGAGGGCGGACGGGTGGAGGGCCGGGAGACGGCCCGGGGCGAGTTGTACCCACGGGCCAGCACCGGTCCGCGGGCCGTCTGATCCGCCCGTCCCACGTCGGTGTCGCGCGCCTCCCGGCGAAGTCCGACCGACCTGCCAGGGGGAGCGGGAACGCGCCCCCACCACCAGCTCAGCGCGGGCAAACTGATTGGCATACCCGCATCTGTGCTGTTACAAGCCAATAACAGCGAAGTCGTGGGGATTGACGGACTTCCGGCGGGCATGTTGTTGTTAACCTCACTTACCCGGTTCAGCAACGGGCCTGCGCGCTC
>CALGOD010000271.1 GCA_937957845.1 uncultured Nocardiopsis sp. | reverse complement strand
GCTGGCACCCCGCCGCCTGACCACCCCCACCATGCAACACGGCCCGCCCCCTCCTTGCCCAAGGAGATCGGGGGCGGGCCGCGCCACTCCCAGAACAGGAGCAC
This sequence comes from uncultured Nocardiopsis sp., assembly GCA_937957845.1. Taxonomy (GTDB): domain Bacteria; phylum Actinomycetota; class Actinomycetes; order Streptosporangiales; family Streptosporangiaceae; genus Nocardiopsis. The sequence goes on along the minus strand of CALGOD010000271.1, from coordinate 1,583 downwards.
ACCCAGTATGACCACGCAGAACACCACCGCCGCGACGATGTACGCCCCGATCGGCCACCCCGGTGTGCCCGTGCCCGCCGCCCTGCGTCCATGGAAGGCCGCCTGGCCCCAGTACCAGCCCGTCGACATCACCCCGCCCGAGCTGCGCCCCGAGGGCCTGGCCCGCCCAGCCGGGTGGATCTTCGACACCGTCGCCACCCCGCAGGAGGTGACCGACTGGACCTCCCGCCAGGAGCGCGCAGTGGTCCCCTTCGAGGTCTCCCAGGGGGTGCCGCTCAACCCGTCCGGCCGCACCGGTCGCACAGGCCGCAACCTCGCCAAATGGGGCGAGTCGCAGGCCGCGGACCCGATCGTGGTGGCCGGCCCCGACCACGACCTGCGGGTGCTGCTCATCCAACGCGACGACGTCTTCCAATGGGCTATCCCAGGAGGAATGGTCGACCCCGGAGAGACCGCACCGACCTCCCTGGTCCGCGAGCTGCGCGAGGAGACGGGCGTGGACCTGACCTACGTCCGCCCCGAGGTCTTGACCCGCACCTACGTGACCGACTGGCGGAACACGGACCACGCCTGGATCACCACGACCGCCGCGCTCTACCGGATCCCCGACGTCATCCCGGCCGTCGCCGCCGACGACGCGGCGGACGCCGCCTGGTGGCCTCTGTCCACGGTCGAGGACCTGGCTTGGAGGCTGGTGAAGCACGGCGGCCTGTACGAGGCGCACCGGCCTCTGCTGGAGGCCGCCGCAGCCCGGATGGGCGGCCGCCTGTGAAGGCCACGAAGAGGAGGGTGACAGACACCCTCCAACTCTGCTGATGAAACCTCTGCCCCGCCCGGGAACCGGGCGGGGCTTTCGTGTTTCCAGGGCTCCTGCCTGCTGTGATACGCGTGCTACCCGTGCGAGGCGTAGCACGCGTGCGAGTCCTCGCACTCCTCGCACTGCGGTCGGGGCGAAACGGCGAAGGACCGCCGTTACTTCTTTCCGGCGACTTGGTCCCCCAACCGGGCAGGCACTTCGTGGCCGCATTCGGCCTTCACCCCACCCAGCCCCGGACGCGGCTGTACCGTATCCGCGCCCAAGTCCCCGCCCTAGGAAGGCGCCATGACAGACTCGCCCGCCTCCGTACACGTCAACCGTCTGGTCACGCTCCTGGCAATGCTCCCAGCCCCCCACAAAGAGAACCACTCGGACTTTTGGGAACTGGTCGCCGAGGAACAGAACATCAGCACCGACTACATCACCGGCAACATCGCCAGCGGTCTCGAGAACATCCTCATCCGCAAGGATCCGGACCCCGCCTGCAGGGTGGGACTGGCCACAGACCTTCTGTTCTACTTCGGGGAGCCCAGCAAGAAGCTGATCAGCCGGATCGCCGGCTGCGTCGCCCCCGGAGACCCCAACCACTCGCCAGGCCGCGCCTGGGCCCAGGAGCTGCGCGCTACGGCATTTGCCGTCATTGAGGAAGCGGTTCCCGCGGACCACGTCAAAGAGGCCGTGGTGGCCTGGGTGCGTGCCGGGCACGCACGCATGGGTCGCACCATCTGAGTCCGTGATGGTTAGAAGCACCAGAAGTCAGGAGAGA
>CALGOD010000270.1 GCA_937957845.1 uncultured Nocardiopsis sp. | reverse complement strand
TTCTTCCCGCTGGCCGTGTGGGCCTACCGGCGCCGCACCTGAGACGATCCGCCGCCTTCGATGACGAGGGGTCGCCGGGAACCGGAGCCCGGCGACCCAGCCGTGGAGCGGCTCACGGATGTCCGTCCACCCTCCCGGGACATGTGTCGGGCACGATCGGAGCCAGCCAGCGGCTCACGAGCCGCAGAGCCCGCTCCGCACCGACCTCCCGTCCCCGGCCGACCAGACGGAGGTACTCCTCCTCCCCCAGTGCGTGGCGCACCTGTTCACGGGCCCGCACCACGTACGGGGTGACGGTGTCCGGTACGCCTCGCAGCGCCTCGGAGTAGCCCAGGAACACGGCCGCCCGCTCCGGATCCTCCTCCGCCGACATCATGACGAACACGTCCAGGATCTCCGCGCACACCGGTCCCAGACCGCGGGCGGCCAACCACCATGAGCGCCCGTTCTCCCGCCAGGCGGCCTCGGTCTCGCCCGACATCCACCGGACGATGGCGAACTGGGACCGCCAGGCCGCCTCGATGTAGAGCGGGGAGAGACCGTCGAGTTCGGGCAAAGACGCGCCGACCCGGTCCAGGGTCGCACGGGCCCCCTCCAGATCACCGGCCTCCCGCGACCAGTGGGCCTCGGTCAACCACAACAGCAACATGTGCTCCCGCTCGATCGGCTCCTGGCCGTCGAACAGGACACGCAGATCGCGCCGGGCCGCCTCCAACTCACCGAGGTCGGTGAGGACCTGGGCCCGGCGGACCCGGAACATCGCCGCCATCCCGCGCAGCGCCGTACCCTCGGCCAGGCGCATCCCCTCGTCGAGGAGTTCGCCGCAACGCCTGAGATCGCCGAACCTCTGAGAGTCCGCCGCCTGGGCGAGCGCCTGGCACTGCCCCCAGGTGTCACCACACGCCCGGAACTCCTCCAGGGCCGTGCTCGCCCTCTCCATGGACCGTCCGACACGTCCGGAGAGGACGTCGAGCAGAGCCAGCAGCAACCGCACCATGGCACGCATCCACGAGTCGTCCTGCTCCACGGCCGCGACGAGACGTTCGTAGGAGTCGTCCACACGCCCCTCGATCAGGGCCTTGTAGACCAGGCCGTACACCAGCGTGTGGTGTTCCTCGACCCGCTCTCCCGCCTCCTCCATCACCTCCTCGACCCGGCGCAGACGCTGGACCGTCAAGGAGTGGTCCAGGTTCCCGTCCAGGGCGTGGTGGAACAGGCAGGAGGCGTAGGCGACGGCCCTCCCCTCCGGTACCCGGTCGCCGACCACGTCGAGGACCTCCTCGGCCCACTGGTTGAGCCGTCGCCAGGCCCCGCCCAGGGTCCAGTACCACTGGGAGTACTCGATCAGGTCCAAGGCGAGGGCGCTGTCACCCCGCTCGATGGCCCACCGCAGGGCGGCACCACAGTGGTCGGCCTCGGCGTCCAGGCGGACCATCGTCTCCCGTTGGCCGGGTCCACGCAGCAACGGATCGCTCTCACGCCACAGGTCACGGACGTAGCGGGCGTGCTCGTCACGGTAGGACTCCTCCTCCCCGCACTCCCGGAGGCGTTCGGCCGCGTAGGCGCGTACCGTCTCCAGCTGGCGGTAGCGGGGCGGCGCCTCGTCCCCGACGGGGGTCTCCGCGACCACCAGGGACTTGTCGACCAGGGCGAACAGAACGCCCCACACGTCGTCACCGTCGACCGTCCCCTTGGCCCCCCGGTCCGCACAGACTCCCTCCACCGCCTCGAGGGTGGCGCCTCCGGCGAAGATCGACAGGCGACGCAGCAGTCGGCGCTCGGCTTCGTCGAGTAGTTCCCAGCTCCAGTCGACCACGGCGCGCAGGGTGCGGTGGCGCGGCATGGCCGAACGTGTTCCGCCCGTCAGGAGCCGGAAGCGGTCGCCCAACCGCCGTGCCATCTGGGCGACGGTCATGGAACGCAGGCGGGCGGCGGCCAACTCCAGGGCCAACGGCATACCGTCCAGCTCCCGGGTGAGGCGCACGACATCGGCGACGTTCTCCTCGTCCACCCGAAAACCCGGCCGGACGGCGGCGGCGCGTTCGGCGAACAGGGTGACGGAGGAGTAACCGGCGGCCCGTTCCGCGGTGGTGCCCTCGGGCGGCAGTTCCAGGGGAGGAACGGCCAGGAGCTGCTCACCGGACACGCCCAGGGGCTGGCGTGAGGTGGCCAGGATCCGCAGCCCGGGGCACCGCGCGAGCAGCGACTCCACCAGGTGGACCACGTCCGCGACGAGATGCTCGCAGTTGTCCAGGACCAGGAGGGCGGGCCGGTCTCCGATGAAGGCCGTCGCCCTTTCCATGGGCGGAACGGCGGCCGCACCGGTGGAGCGCGCCTGGAACAGGGCGTGTTCACGCAGACCCAGCGCGCTGATCAGGGCCTGGGGGATGTCCGCGGCCGCCCTGGGGGCGAGTTCCACGAACCAGCCGCCGTGGGCGATCAGCTCCGGTGCCCGCAGGGCCAGGGCGGACGTGCTCTCGATGGCCAGGCGGGTCTTGCCCGCCCCGCCGGGGCCGGTCAGCGTGAGCAGACGCCCCCGGGTGAGCAGGTCGACGGCGGTGTCCACCTCGGCCTCACGCGGCACGAAGCTGGTCAGCACGGCGGGCAGGCTCAGAGGTGGGCCACAGACGCCGCGCCGCTCCTCCCTGACCGACGCGGTGGCCTCCCGGTGTTCGCGGGGTGGACCACCAAGGTCGTCCACGGGGCCGGGCGGGTCGAGTTCGCCGCGCAACAGTCTCAGGTGCAGGTCCCGCAACTGGGGAGAGGGGTCCAGGCCCAGCTCGTCGACGAGGAGGGTGCGGAAGCGGTCATAGGCGGCCAGTGCGTCGGCCGTGCGACCGGTGGCGGCCAAGGCCCGTATGAGCAGTTCCAGGGGGCGTTCGCGATGCGGTTCCCGACTGGCCAGGGCCTCGGCCTCCGGCAGTACCTCGGTGTACCGTCCCAGTTCGGCCAGCGCCGTCAGGTGGTCCTCCAAGACGGAACGACGGGTCTCGGACAGGCGCAGCGCGACGTCCTCGGCCAGGCCACGTGAGGTCAGGTCCGTCAGGGCCGGGCCGCGCCACAAGGCCAGGGCCGCTCCCAGGTCCTGGACGGCGGTGGCGGGGTCGACCCCGAGACGGGAGCGCCCTCGTCCGGCCAGGGTCTCGAAACGGACCACGTCCACCTGTTCCGGGTCGATGTCCAGCCGGTAGCCGGAGGCGTCGCCGTCGACCCTGGCGCCTTGCGCCAGCACACGGCGAAGCCGGGAGACGAGGGCCTGCAGGGCGTTGTTCGCCGTGGGGGGCGGCTCCCCCGCCCAGATCGCGTCGACGAGCTCCTCGGTGGTGACCCGTTGTCCGGGGCGCAGCAGAAGCAGGAGGAGCAGGGTACGCAGACGCGCCCCACCGACGGTGACGGGTCGGCCGGCCGCGTCGTGGACCAGAAGGGGACCCAGAATGGAGAACCTCACCGGTCCATGATCACCGATCGGGCGGACGCCCCGCCCGTGGACGGGCTTTTCCATCGCCCCGGAACATCCGGATTCGTCCTGAGGCCGCGCCGGTGGCGCCGGCAGACAGAGCGCCCTTCCGACCACAGTAGGGTTCGCTCAGGAGCGTTTGCCCGGTGTCCCTGTGTCGGGGCCCGCGCGTTCCCCTCCGAGTCCGGCGCCGGGTCCGCTCCGAGCGCCGCGCCGGTGTCACAGCGAGTCTCGCCTCCACGGCCCGAAAAGCAGGAGTCCCATTGTTCCCGGCCCTCCCCTTCCCACGGATCACCGGTGCGCCTCGCCCGTCCCGCATGCTCCCCGGTCCGCGCGCGGGCGCGGCGGGGGCGGCGCTGGTCCTGGCCACGGGTTGCGGCGTCCTCTCCCCCGGACAGAACGGTGACATGCCCGACGACATCAACGTCACCAGTCCGCTCATGCAGGAGGGGCAGCCGCTCCCGGCCGCCTACGCCTGCGACGGGGAGGGACAGGAGAACGACAGCGGCGACGAGGAGGACGGGCAGGAGGCTCCCGCGGCCTACTCGCCACCGTTGAGCTGGTCGGGGCTTCCCGAGGAGGCGGGATCGATCGCCCTGGTGGTGGACGATCCGCAGGAGGCGGAGGTGTTCTGGGTGGTCTACGACCTGGACCCGCAGCTCGTCGAGCTGCGGCAGAACACCGTTCCGGCCGATGCCAAGCAGGGGCAGAACAGTGCGGGCGAGTCCGCCTACAGCGCGCCCTGCCCCGAGCCAGGGCAGGCCTACCAGTACCGCTTCACCGTGTACGCCCTCGACGATCCGCTCGGCCTGCCCGAGGGCGCGTCGCTGAACGCGTCGCTGGAGGCGATCGCCGAGCAGGCGGTGGCTCGGGGCACCCTGACAACGAGCGATGGGTGACATAGGTCATAATGGTCATTTCATCCCAGCCAAAACTGGGATGATCCGACCACTTCAAGAGCGAAAGGATTCCCGAGGAAGCTTCCGTCGCCCTCTGCACACAGCGCGCGACAGCGCATACAGTGGGCATGTGCCCCTCGCCCCATTTCAGATGACCTGTATCCGCCCGCTCGCCGCGCGGCGCCCCGACCCTCGACCGCACTGGACAGCGTGCGCCTTCCCACCTGCGCAGGCCACCGGATCACAGCGGAACGGGGCGGCCCCCGCCTTCCCCCGACCGGTCCTGCCGGAGCGGTCCCCGGTCTGATCCCAGCGCGGCCATCCTCCCCAAGGTAGTGCGTACACCATGACCGTCACCGTCATCATCATCATCGCCATCATCGTCGTGCTCGCCGTCCTGGTACTACTGCTGCTGGGCATGCGCGCGATGAACGTCGGCTCCCACGAGGACGAGTACGAAGACGAGTACGACGAGGATTCCGAAGAGGATCACGGCCGCGGCCGGCAGCGCGAGGACGATGAGGAGCCGGTGCCCCGGGGACGTTCCCGTCGAGCCCGCCAGGACGGTGGCGGCAGGGCGGAACGGCGTCCCAGGAAGCGCAGAAGGGACGAGGACTGGGATGACGACCCCGATTCCATGTCCGACAACGACTTCTGGTCCAGTCTGAGTGAGGACGGCGCCGAGTCCCCGGGGCCGCGGAACGAGGACAGGTCCCCCAGCGTCACCGCGTACGAGTACGAGGACGACTACGACGACTTCC
>CALGOD010000269.1 GCA_937957845.1 uncultured Nocardiopsis sp. | reverse complement strand
CCGAGCACATCGCGCCCGCGCTGGCCGACGCCTACATCAACCTCAAGGCCCAGGGGCGGCTTTGACCGGCGCGTTCGCCGCAGGGGCGCCCTCCCCGAGAGGGCGCCCTCGGGGCGCCGGGAGCGCACGGCCGTCACCGTGAACACGGCCCCGACTCGCCCCGAGGTCGCGGACGTGTCCTCGGCCCCTCCCGGGCCGGTGACCACCACCCCCGGACCCGCCTGGCCCGGAAGTCTCCGCTCCAGATCCCCGACCCACGCCCTGAGAACCTCGACGGCGCAGACGGCGGCGCCTAACCCGCCACCGGGACGGCCGCCGGGGCGTTCTCGATGTCGCCGGTCTCGCCCTCCTGGTGGGCCTTCCTGCCCACGGTGAAGACGTAGACCAGGAACAGAACCTCGGCCAGGGCCCCGATGCCCAGGGCCACCGGGATCGGCAGGTCTCCGGCCGCGGCGTTGCCCGTCACCAGGCCCTCGATCAGTCCGGAGACGAACAGCACCACCACCAGGCCCAGGGCCACCGCGACGGCGGCGCGCGCCTCCTCGCCCAGCGCGCGCAGACGTGGCCGGTCACCGGGTGCGATGAGCGTCCAGCCGAGTTTGAGACCCACCCCGCCCGCCACGAAGACCGCGGTCAGCTCCAGCATGCCGTGCGGCAGGATCAGCCCGAAGAACACGTCCGCCTGGCCGTGGGCGATCATGATCCCTGCCCCGGCTCCGACGTTGAGCGCGTTGATCAACATCACCGCCAGGGTCGGCAGTCCGAAGGCCACCCCGAAGATGATCGCCTGCGCCGACACCCACGCGTTGTTGGTCCACACCTGGGCGGCGAACGAACTCCGGGGGTTCTCCATGTAGTAGTTGGCGAAGTCGTAGTCGACGTACTGCGCCAGGAACTCCGGGGGCCCCAGGGCGTGCATCACGTCGGGGTTGGTGGCGACCCAGGCCGCGGTGACCGCGGAGACCGCCACCGTGCCCGCCGAGGTGCCGATCCACCACCATCTCAGCCGGTAGAGCACCGCGGGGAACACCCTGGTGAAGAATCCCCCCACGTCCCGCCAGGCGGAGGCGTGCGAGCCGGTCACCGCGGAGCGGGCACGCGCCACCTGGGCGGACAGTCTGCCCACGAGCGCGGGATCCTGTCCCGAGGAACGCACCACCGACAGGTGGGTGGACACCCGCTGGTAGAGCTCGACGAGTTCGTCGATCTCCTCACCGTTCAGCGAACGGCGCCTGCGCACCAGCTCGTCCAGCCGTTCCCACTCCCGGGCGTGCGCCGCGGCGAACACGTCGATATCCACGTATCGGACCCTACCGGTTCGCGGCCGGCCCAGGCGGCGCGGCGGGTTCCATCCGGCTCCGCGCGACGGTCCGGCCGCTGCGGCGGGTAGTGTCGGACAGAAGGTTCCAGAGGTCTCTGAGGGAGCGGGTGCTGGTGTCCTATCCCGGCAACGGTGGCGACGTGTACGGCGTGACCCCCTTGGTCACGGGTGACGCGGTCGTCCTCGACCTGCGCCCGGCCGGTTTCGCCACCAGGGCCGCCGCCCTGGCCATCGACGTCATCGTCCAGATCGTCGCGTTGATCGCGCTGAACCTGCTGGTCGTGTGGATCGGCCGGGGTCTGGACCCCGCGGTCACGGCCGCGGTCTCCCTCGCGGGGACCATCCTGGTCCTGATCGGCTATCCGACGGCCTTCGAGTCCCTCTCCCGAGGTCGTTCCCTCGGCAAGATGGCCTTGGGACTGCGCGTGGTCGGCACCGACGGCTCTCCGGAGCGTTTCCGTCAGGCGCTGGGCCGCGCGCTCGCGTCCGTCGTGGAGATCTGGATGACGAGCGGTCTGATCGCCCTCGTCACGTCGATGATCAACCGGGACGGGCGCCGGGTGGGCGACTTCGTGGCCGGGACGATGGTCGTGGAGGAGCGCGACGGCGGACGGCGCGAGGAGGCCGTCCCGATGCCGGCTCACCTGGCCGGCTGGGCGGCGGGTGCGGAGCTGTCCCGACTGTCCCCCGAGACCGCGGCGTCGGCCCGGCAGTACGTGCTCCGGTACGGGGAGCTGGCCGAGCACACCCGGTACGAGATGGGCATCCGGCTGGCCGACGCGGTGGCCGGACAGATCAGTCCTCCCCCTCCGCCCGGGACCGCCCCGCCCCACTTCCTCGCGGCCGTGTTGGCCGAACGGCGGCGCCGGCAGGAGGCCGCGGCACAGCAGCGGACCTGGCCCGGCCACCCGCACACGGGCCCGCAACACGGCCACCCCCCGGCGGCCCCGCAGCAACAGTGGTACGGCCCGCAGCCCCCTCAGTGGGACCAGGGAGGACAACCGCGCCCTTGAGGCCCGCCCGTTCCTCCCTCAGGGGTGCCAGGAACGTAGGTAGTCCCGCTGTTCGGCGGTGAGCGCGTCGATGCGCACCCCCAGCTCGTCCAGTTCGAGCCTGGCCACCTCGGTGTCGGTCTCGGCCGGTACCTCCACCACCCCCGGCGAGAGTCGGGTGGCCTCACGGGCCAACCACGCGGTGGTCAGCGCCTGGACCGCGAACGACATGTCCATGACGGCGGCCGGATGCCCCTCCGCCGCGCCGAGGTTGACCAGGCGTCCCTCCGACAGCAGCAGTACGCGGCGCCCGTCGGCGAACACGTACTCGTCGGCGTGTTCGCGCACGCCCCGGTTGATCTCCACCGCCCCCCGTTCCAGGGCCGTGAGGTCGATCTCCAGGTCGAAGTGGCCGGAGTTGGCCAGGATCGCGCCGTCCTTCATCCGTTCCAGGTGCTCGGCCCGGATGACGTCGCGGTTACCGGTGACGGTGACGAACACATCCGCGACCGAGGCGGCCTCCTCCATGGTGGCGACCGTGTAGCCCTGCATGACCGCGTCCAGGGCCTTGGCCGGATCGACCTCGGTGACGATCCCCCGGGCTCCCATGCCCCGGGCCCGCTCGGCCAGTCCACGACCGCAGTAGCCGAATCCGGCGACCACGACGGTACGTCCGGCGAGCATCGCGTTGGTGGCCCGGAGGATGCCGTCGATCGTGGACTGACCGGTGCCGTAGCGGTTGTCGAACATGCGCTTGGTCGCGGTGTCGTTGACCGCCACCATGGGCAGCCTCAACTCACCCTCGGCGCTCATCCTCCGCAGCCGGATCACTCCGGTGGTGGTCTGTTCACAGCCGCCCAGGACCCCTTCCAACAGGTCGGGGCGGACCAGATGGGCCGTGTTGACCAGGTCGCAACCGTCGTCGAGCAGCAGGTGCGGCCGGGACTCCAGGATCCTGATCAGGTTGCGGTCGTAGGAGGTGGGGTCCATCCCGGCCCAGGCGTGGACGGAGACACCGTACTCGGCGACCAGCGCGGCCGCGGTGTCGTCCTGTGTGGACAACGGGTTGGAGGCGGCCAGCCACACCTTCGCGCCTCCCGCCCGCAGCGTGCACAGCAGGTTGGCGGTCTCGGCGGTCACGTGCTGGCACGCCGCCACACGCAACCCCTCCAGGGGGCGCTCCGCGGCGAAGCGCTCGCGCACACGGCGCAGCACCGGCATGGACCGCTCGGCCCAGGCCACGCGGCGAACGCCGGCCTGCGCGAGGCCGATGTCCGCCACCTCATGGGGGGGAAGTGTCATGCTCACCTGGGTCCGTCTCGTCGATCCGGTCTGCGCGCTCCGGAGGGATCCGGACGCGGTCACCGTGGGAGGGCCCGGGCCCTCCCACGGTGACCTCTCGGCGTCATGGCGGTGTTCTTTCCAAGACCGCCCGTCACCCCATCGCCATCGGTCGCCCGTGGAGACCACGCGGAGCGGCCTCCACGGGCGTTCCGAAGGCGGGAGGCCTCGGGCGTCCGAGTCGCCCCGCCCGGCCCTTCCGGTGCTCGAACGCGTCCGGGGACCGGTCGAAGGCTAGTACCGGTAATGGTCGGGCTTGTACGGGCCCTCCACGTCCACTCCGATGTAGGCGGCCTGCTCCTTGGTGAGCTTGGTCAACTTGACGCCGAGCGCGTCCAAGTGCAGACGGGCGACCTTCTCGTCGAGGAGCTTGGGCAGCGTGTACACGTCGATCGGGTACTCGTCGGGCTTGGTGAACAGCTCGATCTGCGCGATGACCTGGTTGGTGAAGCTGTTGGACATCACGAAGCTCGGGTGGCCGGTGGCGTTGCCCAGGTTGAGCAGTCGACCCTCCGAGAGCACCAGCACGGACTTGCCGTCGGGGAAGGTCCACTCGTGGACCTGCGGCTTGATCTCCTTCTTGACGATGCCGGGGATCTTCGCCAGACCCGCCATGTCGATCTCGTTGTCGAAGTGGCCGACGTTGCCGATGATCGCCTGGTGCTTCATCCGGGCGATGTGGTCGGCCATGATCACGTTGAAGTTGCCGGTGGTGGTGATGAAGATGTCACCGGTCTCCAGCACGTCCTCCAGGAGGGCGACCTGGTAGCCGTCCATGGCCGCCTGGAGGGCGTTGATCGGGTCGATCTCGGTGACGATGACGCGGGCACCCTGGCCGCGCAGGGCCTCGGCCGATCCCTTGCCGACGTCGCCGTAGCCGCAGACGACGGCGACCTTGCCTCCGATGAGCACGTCGGTGGCACGCATGATGCCATCGGGCAGCGAGTGGCGGATGCCGTACTTGTTGTCGAACTTGCTCTTGGTGACGGAGTCGTTGACGTTGATCGCGGGGAAGGCCAGAGTCCCCTCACGGCGCATCTCGTACAGGCGGAGCACACCGGTGGTGGTCTCCTCGGTCACACCCTGGATGCCCTCGGCGATCTTGGTCCACTTGTGGGGGTCGCGCTCCATGCTCGCCTGGAGAAGACGCAGGAAGACGCCCATCTCCTCGCTGTCGGCGCTGTCGGGAGACGGGACCACCCCGGCCTTCTCGTACTCGGCGCCCTTGTGGACCAGCATGGTGGCGTCGCCACCGTCGTCCAAGATCATGTTGGGACCCTCTGCGCCCGGCCAGGTCAGCGCCTGCTCGGTGCACCACCAGTACTCTTCGAGCGTCTCGCCCTTCCAGGCGAAGACGGGCACGCCCTTGGGGTCCTCGGGGGTGCCGTCGGGGCCGACCACGACCGCGGCGGCGGCGTGGTCCTGGGTGGAGAAGATGTTGCAGCTGACCCAGCGCACCTCG
>CALGOD010000268.1 GCA_937957845.1 uncultured Nocardiopsis sp. | reverse complement strand
TCCCGCGGGGCCAGGGCACGCACGACGGCGGCCGGGTCCTTGCCCGACGTTCCGATCGGCGCGATCACCGGCGTGGTCACCCCGTTGTCCGCGTAGGCCCGGATGCGTTCGCGGCAGTACTCCGCGGGCCCGTGGACGATCAGCTCGTCCACCACCGAGTCCGGGATCGCGGCCAGCGCGCCCTTGCGGTCGCCCTCCTCCCACGCCTTCCACATCGGGTTCAGCTCCTCGCGCCCCAACCACTCGTGGAAGGCACGGTAGACGGGGACGTTGAGGTAGGCGGAGATGGCCCAGCGGCCGATCCCGCGGGCGGTGTCCGGATCGGTGTCGGGGATGGCGAAGATCCGCGCGACGATCTCCTTGTCCTCCCCGTACTGACGCACGTAGGGGGCGACCGTGCGCACGTCCTCCGCCGACAGCCAGTTGATGATGGCGCCGTCCGCCTCGCGTCCCGCGAGCTTGAGCATGCCTTGGCGCAGCGCCGCGACGAACAGTGGCGGGGCCTGCTCGGGCACGGCCCCGAGCGTGAAGCCCTGGACACCGAAGGTGTCGTAGTCGGCCTTGACCTTCTCTCCGGTGAGGGCGGACCGCAGGAAGCGCACCGTGTCGCGCACCTTCTTATACGGCTCCTCGAAGGGGATGGAGTTCCACCGCTCCACGATCACGTTGGAGGAGGTCCCCACGCCCAGGCAGAAACGTCCCGGAGCGGCGGCGGCCATGGTGGCCGCGCTCATCGCCAGGGTCGCGGGACCGCGCGTGTACACGGGCACGATCGCGGTGCCCAGGCGCAGTTCGGGAGCCCACACACTGGCCAGTGCCAGTGGTGTGAAGGCGTCCGTGCCGTTGGCCTCGGCCGACCATGCGTCGGTGTAACCGAGGTCGGGCATCCCCTCGATGATGGCCCGTTGCTCGGGAAGCGGGACGCCCTCCAGCGGGATGGTGATGCCCCAGCGAGTGGTCATGGAGACTCCCTGTGAGTGTTGGAACCGAATCCGATTCTCCTACCGTGCCGACAGCACCGTACCGCCCGGTCGGTCTGTTGTCTTGCGGCGCCCTCTCCCTTCTCCCTCCGACACGTGAGCCGCCCCTGGGACGTGCGCGCCCTTCGGGGCGTATGTTCATAGGGCCTGCGTCCGTCGGCCTCCGTTGGGAGGCCCGGCCAGGTCGCACGAGAGCATCCAGACGAACGAAGGAGGCCCCTTCGTGGCCACGCCACCCTCCCCCTACGACTTCCTGCCCCGGATCGCGTCGTTCACCGTCACCAGCAACGACGTCGCCGACGGTCAGACCCTGCCCAAGGCCCAGGTCAGCGGGATCATGGGCGCCGGAGGAGAGGACGTCTCACCACACCTGTCCTGGAGCGGTTTCCCCGAGACCACACGCAGCTTCGCCGTCACCTGCTTCGACCCGGACGCTCCCACCGCCAGCGGTTTCTGGCACTGGTCGGTGGCCGACATCCCCGTCGACGTCACCGAGCTGGCCACCGGCGCGGGAGACGGTTCCGGACTGCCGGAATCGGCGGTCACCCTGCGCAACGACGCCGGCTCGCACCGGTACATCGGTGCGGCTCCGCCGCCCGGGCACGGCCCGCACCGGTACTTCTTCGTGGTGCACGCCGTGGACGTCCCGACCCTGGAGCTGGACGAGTCGGCGAGCCCGGCCTTCCTCGGCTTCAACCTGTTCTCGCACGCGGTGGGTCGCGCGATGATCACCCCCGTCTACGAGCAGAAGTAGACGGGCGCCGAGGAGAGGTCTCCCACCGACGGGTGCGTCCCCTGTGTCGAGGGCGGGTGTGCGGCGGTACCGCGCACCCGCCCTCGGCCCTTCCTCCCGGGGGCTGATGAGTACACGCGCGAAAGGGCCCTGTGGTTCACCCGACAACCCTTATCGGCCAATTGCGGGCCATCGGATGTCCCGCGGTCTAGGCTCATGGCATCCCCCGCATATCCGCCGTACACGTTTGGAAGGGGTTCTGCCGGTGCCACAGCAGCCTGTGAGGAAACCGACCGTCGTGGTGACGACAGCGGGGTCCGCTCCCACTCCCGGGACCATCCACCACCTGCGCACCCAGGGTTTCCGCGTGGTGGCGACCGACGTGGACCCCACCGCTCCGGGGCTGTACCTGGCCGATCGCGGATACCTGGTGCCGCCGGGGGACAGCGAGGCCTTCCTGCCCCGGGTGCGCACGCTGTGCGACGAGGAGGGCGCGGCCGCCGTCATCCCGCTGGTGGACGAGGAACTGGTCCACGTGGGTGAACTCGCCAAGGACGGGGTGGCGGTACTGCTGCCCCGGCTGGACTTCGTGACCACCTGCCTGGACAAGTACGTGTTGATGCAGGAGTTGGAGGACGCCGGAATCGGTGTACCCCGCACCTGGCTGGCCTCGGAGTGGCCGAGTCGAGCGGCGGACTCCCCTTCCGGCGGCCTCATCGTCAAACCGCGCAGCGGTCGGGGCAGCCGCGGGGTGGTGGTCGTGGAGTCGGCCCACGAGATGGCCCGGGTCGTGGCGGAGTGCGGTTACGCGGCCGACGAGCTGATCGTGCAGGAGAGGATCCCCGGCCCCGAGTACACGGTGTCGGTGGTGGTGTGGCGTGATGGCGACGTGCAGGCCGTGGTGCCCAAGGAGGTCGTCGTCAGGGAGGGGGGCACCAAGTACGCGGTGA
>CALGOD010000267.1 GCA_937957845.1 uncultured Nocardiopsis sp. | reverse complement strand
GCCCACCACAACAAACCGAACCCAAAAACGCCCCACCGCCCCTGGCCCAGGAACTCCACGGCGCAACGCACACCCCGACACACCCGACCAGAACAGACCACCACCAGAGACCACCGCAGACACAGAAAACAACATCCACACCCCCAAAAGGGACCCTCCGGTGAAAACACCCGCGGCGCTCGGCAATAACATCGTGTGCTGTGGCACACCAGACGAAGAACACCGCGAACACCAACGGCACGAACATCGCCTCCGTGCGCGGGATCAGCGTCACCTACACCGACCGCGGAACCGGACACCCCGTCCTCCTCGTCCACGGTCACCCCTTCGACCGCACCATGTGGGACCCCCAGGTCAAGGCGCTGACCGAACACGGATACCGCGTGATCGCGCCCGACCTGCGCGGGTACGGGCGCAGCACCGTCGTGCCCGGGACCACCACCCTGGACACCTTCGCCCGCGACCTGGCCGCACTGCTGGACCACCTGGACCTGGACATGGTCAGCGCGGTGGGCCTGTCCATGGGCGGACAGATCTGCCTGGAGCTGTACCGCCTCTTCTCCGACCGGATCGACTCACTGACCCTGGCCGCCACCGACCCCCGCCCCGAAACCGACCAGGGAAAGACCGACCGCGCCGCGCTGGCCCAACGGCTGCGCTCAGAAGGCATGCGCGACTACACCGACCGGACACTCATCGGCATGATGACCGCCGACAACGTACGCGACCTGCCCGCGGTCGCCGACCACGTGCGCGCCATGATGTACGCGACCCCACCCGAAGGCGCGGCCTCCGCCCTGCTGGGCCGCGCCCAACGCCAGGACTACCTGCCCCTGCTGCGCCGCATCGCGGCACCGACCCTGCTGGTGGCGGGCCGACACGACACCTTCACCCCACCCCGCCTCACCGAGTCCATGCACGTGCTGGTGCCCGACTCCGTCGTGGAGATCATCGAAGGAGCCGGACACCTGCCCAACCTGGAACGCCCCGAGCGTTTCAACAAAGCCCTGCGCCGCTTCCTGGACCACGACCACACCTGAAAGCGACCGGGCCCCCGCGCCGACGGCACTCAGAGGCGCTCCACCGGCGACCACGGCTCGGCCTTGGCCCTGGCACCGTCCTGGGAGTGGACCACCCGCAACATCTCCGGCCCCTGCACGGCCCGGTAGGTCGGGTGCGAGGGGAACCACCGGCCGAAGGCATCCGCCCACATCCGCTGCAACCCCTCAGGGCACTCACGCACCGGCACCACCTTGGGAAAGACCACCCACGTGCCGGCGGGCACCTCCAAAACCCCCATGCCCTCCACACCCCGCGCCGACGTCGCCGCCGCATGAAGGTAATCGACCTCGCTTCCCTCCTCACGGTCAGGGGAAAGAGCGACGGTGACGCTCAGGACACCACGCGGTTCCTGGTCGGACAGCTCCTGGATCCGCGCCCGCACCCGCCCGTCCACACCCCGGACGAAATCCTCCAAGGCGGAATTGCGGCCCTGGTGGGCGATCGGCACCCGCGCCTTGGGGCCCACCAGACGAAACACCATCCGCGGTTGGTGGCACAGCACCGCACCCGTCCTGCGGGCCTGGCCCGGACCCACACCGTGCATGGCACGAAAAGCCCGGGCGAAGGCCTCCGCCGACCCATAGCCGTAACGGACCGCGATGTCGAGCAGACGGTCATCGCCGTGCAACACCTCGGCCCCCGCCAAGGTGAGCCGGCGCCGCCGCACGTACTCCGACAACGGCATCCCCGCCAGTGTCGAGAACAGACGGCGTAGGTGGTGCTCGGAGGTGAGCGCTATACGCGCCATCGCCGCCACGTCCACCGGCCCGCAGGTGTCCTCCTCGACCTCCTCCAAGGCCCGATTGAGTCGCTCCAGCACGGTCCCTCCTCCTTCCGCAACACCGACATTAGAGACGACACACCCCCGCCCACCCGACATCTGCCGACCCGCTCCGGTCTGTGACCCCACACCCGCACACACCCACCTCACCCCTTCCACGCCGTGAAACGAAAAACGGAAGGGGAAGTCGCCTCGTTTTACGGCCGGCTTGCGGA
>CALGOD010000266.1 GCA_937957845.1 uncultured Nocardiopsis sp. | reverse complement strand
CGTTCCAGCATCGGCATGTGGCCGGTGTCCAGGACGAGCGCGCGACGTTCGGGGCGCAGCACGGCGTCGAGGCGGGCGCCGACGTTCGGGGACAGGATCCGGTTGCGCGATCCCCAGATGGTGCACAGGGGAGGCCCGTCGGGGCCCCGCACGATGCGGTAGCTGTTCGGTAGGTCGGCGAGGACGTCGGTCAGGGCCGGTGCCTGCTCGGTCCGGAGCATGCACGCGGTCAGCTCCGGGTCCCGGTGGACTCCGGCGCGCGCGCCGGCGGGACCCACTTGGAAGCGGAGGGCCAGGGGGACCGCCACGCGGGGGACGCGCAGGCGGCGGAGTGCCGCTCGCACCGGTGTCGTCACCGCCGACCACGCTCCGCCGGAGTCCATCAGCATGCCCAGGCCTCCCGCGCGGAAGGTCGCGTCGGTCAGCGGGTTGATCAGGACGAGCGCGCGCACGGCACCGGGGCGGCGAGCCGCCATGCCGGCCGCGATGGTCGACCCCATGCAGTTGCCGACGAGGGTGACCGGGGACAGTTCGTCGTGTTGGACCAGGGCCGACAGCAGGTCGATGTGCGCCGCGAGGTCGACCGGTTCCTTCGGCAGCGGAGCGGCGCCGAAGCCGGGCAGGTCGACGGCCACCACGCGGTGGTCGGCGGCCAGGTCGGTGATCTGGTGGCGCCAGATGCCGTGCGAGGTGCCCCCGTTGTGGAGCAGCAGCACACCGGGGCCGTGTTCTCCGGCCCGGCGTACGGCGATCTCCCGTCCGCCGTGTTCGAAGCGTTCCAGGGACGGGCCGTCCGGCGGTCCGTCCTCGGGGCCCGGGCCACGCTGTCCGTCACCGTTCACCACGACCTCCTACGCCGCCGGTTCAGATAATGATCATTCGGCGAATAGATGTTATGTGGTGCGGGTCACGACGACAACCCCTCACCGCGCGGGAGCGGCGCCCCTCAGGATCCACCCCACCGCTTCGACCAGCTGTTCAGGGGACACCGACTCCTCGTCGACCAGGCGCTGCATCGCGTAACCGTAGGCCGCCGCCTGCACCGCGCCGGCGATCCTCCCCGCCCTGTCGGCGTCCGTCACCACCCCCGCGGCGAGGATGCTCGCGGCGAGGTTGGCCCGCACGTCGGCCAGCAACTCGGCGACGATCCGACCGTGCGGCGGGTTCCGCAGGGCGTACAACCAGAACTCGGCCATCAGGAGAACGACGTGGGGAGCGGTGTCGACCGTGGACGTCCAGGTGATGACCATCCGTTCGAGCAGCTCGTCGCGGTCGGCGATGTCCTCGGCGGACCGTTCGCGTGAGGCCGCTCCCGCCTCGACCACGCGCCGCATCATGGCCAGGAACAGTTCCTGCTTACCGGCGAAGTTGGCGTAGATCGCTCCTGTGGACATCCCCGCCTCACGGGCGATCTGCGGCACCGAGGCTCCGACGTAGCCGTGACTGGCGAACACCGACGCGGCGGCGTCGAGCAGTGCCTCGCGGGTGCGCCTTTGGCGCTGCCGGCGGATTCCGACCACGAAAGACCCCTCCTGGGACGGGTGACCGGAACGTGTCGTGACCGGGCGGTCCCGCGGGGCCGGACCCGGCGCTCCGTCCGCTGGTTGTCACCGGATGGCGAATCAGGCGCATTCTAAGGTGTCCGCGGGCGTCCACCCCGCCCGATCACACGAAACGCTCCCGTCCCGGCCTCCGACGGTCCACCTCTCCCCCACCAGGGAGCCCGCCTCCCGCGACGGCGGTCACGGGGCACTCTTCGTCCAGGTCGATACACCGACGACAGGTGGCGGACGGCCCTCCCGGGGGTATGGGCAAAAGACGCAGGACGAGGCGCGGTCCAAGGACCGGCGATGGACGGCCGGTCAGGGTGTCGGACGCGCCCTCGAGGAGGGGATGAGGCCGGCACCCGACGGGAACACGGGTGCGCGCGTCTTCCTGGTCGACGATCATGACGTGGCGCGGCGCGGGATCACGGCCTTGCTCCAGGAGGAGGGCGTCGAGGCCGCAGGCGAGGCGGGCACGGTGGCGAGGGCCTCGGGGGCGCCTCGGCCGCGTGGCCGGACCACCGTGGTTCCGCGAGGCCACCCCGGAGAGAGGTGTCCGACATGGCAGATCGCATACGCCACCCGGTGCGGATGGAGGCGACACGGGACCCGGCGGTGGGGCGCTGGCTCTGGCTGATCAAGTGGTTGCTCGCGATCCCCCACTACGTCGTGTTGTTCTTCCTCTGGATCGCCTTCTTCATCCTGACCGTGGTGGCCTTCTTCGCGATCCTGTTCACAGGCCGCTACCCGCGGGGCATCTTCGAGTTCAACACCGGGGTCCTGCGTTGGAGTTGGAGGGTGGGCTTCTACTCCTACTGGGTGCTGGGCACCGACCGCTACCCGCCCTTCACCCTGTCCGCGGACGTCGACTACCCCGCGCGGCTGACGATACAGCCGCCGGAGCGGCTGTCCCGTGGACTGGTCCTGATCAAGTGGTGGCTGCTGGCCGTCCCCCACTACCTGGTGTTGAGCCTCTTCGTCCACGGAGGCGTGGGCTTCCGGGTGGACGGGGTCGGGGGGACGGCGAAGGAGACCGCGGAGACGGCGACGAACATGGTGTACCAGTCGCCGGGCCTCATCGGCCTCCTCGTGCTGTTCGCCGCCCTTTCCCTGCTCTTCGGCGGGCTCTACCCTCGGGGCATCTTCGACCTCGTGGTCGGCCTGAACCGCTGGGTGATGCGGGTCGTCGTCTACAGCGCGCTGATGACGGACCGCTATCCGCCCTTCCGCCTGGACATGGGCGAGGCGGAACCGGGACTCGCCGAAGCGGGCGGCGGACCCACGGGGGACCGCCGCTGACGGCCCCCACGGTGGCCGTCCCACCCCACGCCCGGGGAAGCGGGCACGGTCACCGGGGCGTGGGGGTCCTCATCCGGCGACCTCGACCCCTTCCGTCTCTCTCTGCGCCGCCCTCTCGGCGACCTCGGGGTTGTTCTCGTCGGGCAGGCCCAGCGCGGGCAGGGCGCTTTGGATCTCCTCCCGCCTGGGCTCCAGCCACGGCGGGAGCTTCAGCGCGCGCCCCAGTTCGAGCAGGGGCTCGTCGACGGTGAAGCCGCCGTCGTCGGTGGCGACCTCGAGCAGGACGCCACCCGGCTCCCGGAAGTAGATCGAGCGGAAGTACTGGCGGTCCAGGATCTCGGTGACCCGCGCGCCCTTGCCGAGGAGTTCCTCGCGCCACGCGCGCTGGGCCGCTTCGTCGGGGACCCGCCAGGCGACGTGGTGCACCGTTCCTCCCGCGACCAGTCCTCGCGGGGCGTCCGGGGTGCCCAGCACGTCCACCAGCGCGCCGGGACCGCCGTCTCCCGCGGCGAAGCGGAGTCGGTCGCCGCTGCCGCCGACGTGGCGCAGGCCGAGCCCGTCGGTCAGCATCTCGGCGGTGGCCTCCTCCTTCGCCACCTGCATGGTCACCGAGTGCAGGCCGCGGACGGCGTGCTCGGCGGGGACCAGCGGAGTGTCCCACGGGTCGCGTGGGTCGCCTTGGGGGTGCGCGACCAGGGAGAGCCGCAGACCGTCGGGGTCGAGGAAGGTCAGGGCCTCCTCCTCGCCGTGGGTGCGGGTCCGGGTGGTCGGGATCCCGGCGTCCGCCAGGTGCCGCTCCCACCAGCCGAACGAGCCCTCGGGAACGGAGAAGGCCGTGCTCGTGGCCTGCCCGTTGCCATGTCTGCCTCCCGTCACCCCCCGCCAGGGGAAGAACGTCATGAGGGTGCCCGGTCGCCCCTCCTCGTCTCCGTAGTACAGGTGGTACACGCCCGGGTCGTCGAAGTTCACGGTGGTCTTGACCACCCGCAGCCCGAGGGCGCGTGCGTAGAAGTCGACGTTGCGCCGAGGGTCGCCGCCGATCGCGGTGACGTGGTGCAATCCGCTCGTCCTGATCGCCATGGTCTGCTCCTTCGGTGGTCGGTTCCGGTGACCGCTGGGTGGAGGGACGAAGGAAGGGTT
>CALGOD010000265.1 GCA_937957845.1 uncultured Nocardiopsis sp. | reverse complement strand
ACCTCCCACAGCGGCGGGTCCACGGTCGAGCACACGTCCTCGGCCCCCGCGCAGCGCGGCCGGAACACGCAGCCCGTCGGCGGGTCGGCGGGATCCGGCGGATCGCCCGGCAGGCCCCTCGGCGCCAGACGCGAGGCCGGGTCCCCGATACGCGGGAAGGCGGCGCTGAGCGCACCGGCGTAGGGATGGGCGGGTTCGTGTACGACCTCCCGGGCGGGTCCCTGCTCGACGATCCGGCCCGCGTACATGATCGCGACGCGGTCGCAGGTGGCGGCCAACACCGAGAGGTCGTGGCTGATCATCAGCATCCCGATGTCGCGCTCGGCGACCAACCGCCGCAACAGGGCCAGGATCTGCGCCTGGATCATCACGTCCAGGGCGGTGGTGGCCTCGTCCGCGACGATCAGACGCGGACCGCACGCCAGCGCCATGGCGATCATGACCCGTTGACGCTGCCCGCCGGACAGTTGGTGCGGGTAGTCACGTGCGCGGGAGGGCGGCAGTCCGACCTGTTCCAGGAGCGCCTCGACCCGAGCCGGCACGTCCTTGAGCGGTACCGTGCCGTGGACGGTCATGGGTTCGGCGATCTGGTCGCCGATCCGTCGGACGGGGTTGAGCGAGTGCATGGCGCCCTGGAAGACGATGGAGGCGCCCGCCCAGCGCACGGCGCGCAGACGCCCCCAACGCATACCGAGGACGTCCTCGCCCTCCAGGAGCACCGCACCGGTGATGTCCGCGGTGGCGGGCAGCAGGCGCAGCAGGGCCAGGGCGACCGTGGACTTACCGCTGCCGGACTCTCCCGCCAGGCCGAGGATGTCGCCGGGGTCCAATGCCAGGTCCACACCGCGCACGGCGGGGACATCGCCGCCTCCGGCGCGGTAGGTGACACGCAGTTCGCGGACGTCGAGCAGGGAAGTCAACGCTGCTCCCGAAGTCGCGGGTTGATGACGGATTCGAGGGCCCGGCCGCACAGGGTGAAGGACAGTGCGACCACGGCGATCGCCAGGCCGGGAGGAACCATGTACCACCAGATCCCGGAGCTGATCGCCCCGGCGTTGCGGGCCGCCTCCAGGATGCCTCCCCAGGAGATCTGAGTGGGGTCGCCCACGCCGAGGAAGGCCAGGGTGGACTCGGCGATGATCGAGGTGGCCACGAGCAGGGTGGTCTGGGCGAGCACGACCGGCATGACGTTGGGCAGCACGTGCCAGGCCATGACGTGGGCGTGGCCGCCCCCCAGGGCTCGGGCCCGTTCCACGTAGGGGCGGGCCTCCACCGCCAGGGTCTGCGCGCGTACCAGTCGGGCGGTGGCGGGCCAGACCGTGAGACCGATGGCGAGGACGATGGTGCCCGTGCCCCTCGGCAGCACGGCCGCCAGGGCCACGGCCAACACCAGGGTGGGCAGGACCAGGAACCAGTCGGTGATGCGCATGAGCACCGAGGACATGATCCGCCCGGCGGTACCGCCGGAGGCGCTGAAGTGCCCGGCGGTCATACCGACCAGGGTGCCCAGCACCACGGAGACGCCCGTGGCCAGGAAGCCGACCGTGAGCGAGACCCGCGAGCCCCAGATCACCAGGTCCAGGATCGAACGGCCGAAGTTGTCGGTGCCGAGCGGGTACTCGGCGCTGGGCGGTTGGTAGGCGGCGCCGGGCGCGCCCGTGACGGTGAGTTCGGCCCTGTCGACCAGGAGCGGCGCGGCCAGCGCCAGGGCGCAGATGACCAACAGCGCGGCCAGACCGAACAGTCCGGCGCGGTTACGGGCGTACTCGCGCGCGAAGCGACGCAGGGCCTCGTTACGGCGTCTGCGGGCCAGCGCGCGGGGGGTGGGCGGCACGGTCGGGTCGCCGGGCGGCCGGTCCGAGCGGTCGGTCCCACCCGTTCCCGGAACGCCGGGGATCCCGGCGGGGGCGCTCACGGGCGCACCCGGGGGTCGAGCATCGGGTACACCAGGTCGGCGAGAAGGTTCATGAGGATCACCGAGGCCGCGAAGACCACGAACAGGCCTTGGACGAGGCCGAGGTCGGGTACGCGCAGACCGGAGTAGAAGAGCTGTCCGAGGCCGGGCCAGGAGAAGACGGTCTCCACGAGGATCACCCCTGAGACGACCTGTCCGAGATTGAGGAAGACCAGTGTCACCGTCGGCAGCAACGCGTTGGGCACGGCGTGCCTGCGCCGCACCAGGGTGTCCCGCAGGCCCTTGGCGCGCGCGGTGGTGAGGTAGTCGGCGCCCTTCTCGTCCATGAGCGAGGAGCGCATGATCATCAGGTACTGGGCGTAGATGACCGCGACCATGGTGGTGACGGGCAGCACCATGTGCCAGGCGGTGTTGAGAGCGGTGTCCAGGGCCCCACCGGTCCCCGGGTCCGTCATGCCCCCGGTGGGGAACAGGCTGGGCACGAACCCCCGTCCCGAGGCCAGCAGCACGATGAGCAGCAGGCCGAGCCAGAACGTGGGCACCGACCACAGGAACAGGGCCACGGCGGTGTTGACGCGGTCTCCTCGGCTACCGGGCCTCCAACCGGCGCGTGCCCCCAGGAACAGGCCTAGGAGCGCGGCGATGACCGTGCCCGTCCCGGCGAGTAGGAGGGTCGGGCCGAGCCGGTCCAGGATGAGGTCGGCGACCGGTTCGCGGTACTGGAAGGACGTGCCGAGGTCGAAGCGCAGCAGGCCCGCCGCGTAGTCCAGGAACTGTTGCCACAGGGGCTGGTCCAGTCCGAACTGGCGGCGCAGTTCCTCGCGTTGCTCGGCGCTGACCTCGCGGCCCTCGGTCATGGCTCGGACGGGGTCGCCGGGCAGGATCCGAAAGAGGAAGAAACCGGCGACCACCACGGCGGCCAGGGAGGCCACCGCGGTCGTCAGGCGCCCGGCCACGTAGCGTGCCGCACGCCGGGCGCGGCCGGGCCCGGCGGGGGCCGCCGGGGCGAAGGCGTCCTGCGCCGGGGCCCCGGACGGATCTCCCGCCGTGGTGGGAGTACTGGTCACTCGCGGTCCTCCATGGTGGCTCGTCGGCGCAGCAGCAGGAATCCTCCGGCCGCGGCAAGGACGACCAGGACGACCCCGGCGCCGATCCAGACCCCGGTGGAGGGTCCGGAGGCGAGGGCCCCGGCCGCTTCGGAGGCGGGTTCGGCGGACCACCAGGCCCAGTAGCCGTCCTGGCCCCAGATGTTCCCGCCCTCGGTGGGCTCGTACTGGATGGAGGCGATCTGGTCGGTGCGGTAGGCCTCCATGATGTTGGGGTAGGCCAGGACGTTCACGACGGCCTCACGGTAGAGGACCTCCGGGGGCCGGTGGACCATGTCTGCCCGGGTGTCCCGGTCGTACTCGGCGAGCTGGTCCGG
>CALGOD010000264.1 GCA_937957845.1 uncultured Nocardiopsis sp. | reverse complement strand
GTGCCGGGCCCGGGCCGCCGCGTGCGCTGCCTCCTCCAGGAGGGCCCCGCGGACGCCACCACCGGCGAGGGGACCGTCCCCAACGGTGAGGAGAACGTCCATGCCGAGTGAGATCCCGACCGGCGCGTCGGCGCCCGTACCGACCGAGGCCCCGGGCCCTCCCACCGACGGAAGGGCCACGGGGAGGGAGACCGAGCCCGTCCTGAGCATCCGCGGACTGCGGGTGGACTACCCCCTCCGCGGACGGCGCCTCGCGGGCCGCCACCGCCACGTGCGCGCCGTGGCCGGGGTGGACCTGGACGTGCACCAAGGCGAGACCCTCGGCCTGGTCGGGGAGTCCGGGTGCGGCAAGACCACCCTGGGGTCGAGCATCATGCGGGCCCGTCCGGAGGCCTCCGGGAGTATCCGCTACCGCACCGCCGACGGCCGTGTCCTGGACGCCCTGGCCCTCTCCTCCGCCGACGCCGCCGTCTACCAGCGTGAGGTGCGGATGGTCTTCCAGGACCCGCAGTCCTCCCTCAACCCGCGGATGACCCTGCGCGACATCGTGGGCGAGCCCCTGCGCATGCTGCTGGGCCTGCGCGGGCGGGAGCTGGAGGCACGTGTCCGCCAGACCATGGAGCGGGTCGGACTGCACCCCGACCACCTGCGCCGCTACCCGCACGCGTTCTCCGGCGGCCAGCGCCAACGGGTGAGCATCGCCCGCGCGCTGGTCCCCGGACCACGTCTGGTCGTGGCCGACGAGGCGGTCAGCGCCCTGGACACCTCCGTGCGCTCGCAGATCCTCAACCTGCTCCAGGACCTCCAGGACGACCTGGGCCTGACCTACCTGTTCGTCTCACACGACCTGTCGGTGGTCGAGCACGTGTGCGACCGGGTCGCGGTCATGTACCTGGGACGGATCGTGGAGACGGCGCCCACCGGCGAACTGTTCACCGGGCCGCTGCACCCCTACACCGAGGCGCTGATCTCCGCGGTGCCCATCCCCGACCCCCGACTGCGCGGCACCCGCGAACGCGTACGGCTCACCGGCGAGGTGCCCGATCCCTCACAGCCGCCGCCCGGATGCCCCTTCCACCCCCGGTGCCGGTACGCCACCGACCTGTGCGCCACCGAGGAGCCCGTGCCGCGTGAGGTCGCTCCGGGCCGCGAGGTGGCCTGTCACCACGCCGAGAGGCTCGATCTGGCCGGGATCACCGGCCCCGTCGGGTCCGGCGTTCCCGGCTTCGACCCCCCGACCCGCCCCAGGCGGGAACCCCCCACGAGGCAGGAGAAGAACCCATGAGGCAGAGGACGACAGACGGTAGGAGACGGTGGCCGGTGGCCGCGGCGGGAGCGACGGCGGTCGTGATGGCCACCGGATGTTCCTTCTTCTCGTTCGATCCCGACGTCGAGAGCGGAGAGCAGGCGGAGGGCACCGGCGAGGCGCCGATGCTCGCCGCCCTCGTGGAGGCGGGTGATCTTCCCCCCTTGGAGGAACGGCTGCCCGACGAGCCCCTGGTGGTCGAACCCCACGAGCGGATCGGCGTGTACGGCGGGGAGTGGAACAGCGCCATCCTCGGCGTGGGCGACTGGCCCTGGCTGGGCAGGACCGTGGGCTACGAGAACCTGACCCGCTGGAGCACGGACTGGGAGGAGGTGATCCCCAACCTCGCCGAGTCCTGGGAGTACAACGAGGACGCCACCGAGCTGACCTTCACCCTCCGCGCGGGGCTGCGCTGGTCCGACGGGGAGCCGTTCACCTCCGACGACGTCGAGTTCGCCTACAACGACATCTTCAACGACCACGACCTCACCCCGGTGGCGGCGGCCGGTCCCGGCACGGTCGAGAAGGTCGACGAGCGGACCTTCACCATCGTCTTCGAGGAGCCCAACGCCCTGTGGGCCGGGTACGACCTCCTCCAGTACCAGGTGGTGACCAAGCCCAAGCACTACCTGGAGCGGTTCCACATCGACCACAACCCCGACGCCGACGAGCTGGCCGAGGAGGAGGGGTTCACCGACTGGGTGGAGATGTTCGAGGCCAAGGCGGGTGTGATCGACAGCTCCCGGTACTGGCAGAACCCGGACATCCCCACCATGTACCCCTGGAAGGTCGTGGAACCACTGGCCGACTCCGGGCGGATGGTGCTGGAACGCAACCCCTACTACTGGAAGGTGGACACCGAGGGCAACCAGCTGCCCTACATCGACCGGGTCGTCTTCGACATCCTCCCCGACGAGGAGGTCATGCTGGTCCGCGCGCTCAACGGCGAGATCGACATGCACTCGCGTCACTTCAACACGTTGGCGAACCGGCCCACCCTGGCCGAGGGCCGTGAGTCGGGGGACTTCGACTTCTTCGAACTCCAGCCCGCGGAGATGAACACGGCGATGATCTCCCTCAACCTCACCCACGAGGACGAGGAGCTGCGCGAGACCTTCAACGACCGCGACTTCCGGACGGCGCTCTCCCACGCCATCAACCGTCAGGACATCATCGACGTCGTCTACCGGGGCCAGGGCGAACCCTGGCAGGGCGCCCCCCGCGAGGACAGCCCCTTCTACAACGAGGAGCTGGCCACCCAGTACACCGAGTACGACATCGACCTGGCCAACGAGATCCTCGACGAGGCGGGCTACGACGAGCGCGACTCCGACGGCTTCCGCACGAGCCCGCGCGGCGAGACGGTGCGCTTCACCCTGTCGGTGCCCACGGACTTCCGCCCGGACATCGTGGACTCGATGGAGATGGTCGTCGGCTTCTGGGAGGACCTGGACATCGACGTGGACCTCAATACCGAGGACCGCTCGCTGTGGCAGACCCGCCGGGAGAACAACGAGCACGACGCCAACGTGTGGTCGGGCGACAACGGCATGATGGACGCGATGTACGACCCCCGCTGGTACGCGCCCACGCAGAGCGGTGAGTCCAACTTCGGCATCCCGTGGGCCCAGTGGTACGTCTCCGAGGGCGACGACCCCCGTTCCCAGGAACCGCCGGCCGAGGTCGTCGAGCACCTGAGGATGTACGACGCCATCAAGCAGGAGCCCGATCCCTCCGCCAGGGAGGAGCTGATGCACGACTTCCTGGCCCTCACCCAGGAGCGGTTCTACGCCATGGGGATCAGCCTCAGTCCTCCCGGCTACGGGATCGTCGCGAACGACTTCCACAACGTGCCCGAGACCATGTACTCCTCCGGCAACTACAACGACCCCGGCCCGACCAACCCCGAGCAGTACTTCATCGAGGAGTGACACCGGCGGAGGGGGTCGCGCCGGCCGGCGGAGACGTCGGCCGGCGGCCGGCGCGACCGGGCCACCGACACGTCCCCGCTCCCCGGGACGAGTACAGGACACCGCGCTTGCGGCGACAACCCGGATTCCCGGCCACAGAAGGGTCAAGGACATGCCAGAGAACACCACGGCGGCCACGGCCGACGGCGGCGAACCCGCCGCGAACGGATTGGGACTGGTCCACGAGCGGGGACGCTCACTGCGACTGACCCACGACGGTGGCGACCTCTTCCGTTACGTGTACCGCCCCTGGGACGCGCAGCTGGAGGCGCCACGTCCCTACCTCCATCCGATCCGCACCCTGGGCGGGGACGTCGTCAGTCTCTACAGACCGCACGACCACGTGTGGCACAAGGGGATCGCGTGGTCCCTGCCCAACGTGGGACCGGCCAACTTCTGGGGCGGCCCCACCTACCTCCGGGACGCGGGGTACCGGCAGCTCGCCAACGACGGCTCCATCGAACACCGTTCCTTCGACCGGATCGAGGCCTCACCGGAACGGGTCTTGATCGACGAACGGCTGGAGTGGGTGACCGAACAGGGCGAGACCTGGTTCTCCGAACGGCGGGGGCTGCGGGTGACCGCGGCCCCCGACCGGGGAGCGTGGACCCTGGTGTTCACGACCTCCTTCACCAACCTGACGGACGAGGCGATGCCCTTCGGCAGTCCCACGACGGAGGGACGGCCCAACGCCGGGTACGGCGGGCTGTTCTGGCGCGGGCCCCGCTCCTTCAGCGGAGGACACGTCCACGCCGAGGGGAGGGAGGGAGGGGACGACCTCATGGGGACCCGTTCCCCCTGGATGGGCTTCGTGGGGC
>CALGOD010000263.1 GCA_937957845.1 uncultured Nocardiopsis sp. | reverse complement strand
TCCTGGTGGACGACCGCAAGGGCGTCTCGCCCGGTGTGAAGTTCACCGACGCCGAGCTGTTGGGCATCCCCACCGCGGTCATCGTCGGCCGCGGCCTCAAGGACGGTGTCGTGGAACTACGCGACCGTGCCACCGGTGACCGTGAGGAGGTCGCCCTGGCCGAGGTCGTGGAGCGCACCGTCACGGCCTGCCGCGCCTGACGCCGACGAACGACCCGAGACCGTGAGCCGCAGGAGCCGGAGGCGGGACCGTGGGAACAGGAACCGTCCCACCTCCGGCACCGAGGGTGCGCACACGCGGGAGGCCCTTCCCGGAGCCTCCTAGACGACGACTACCCTGCCCCGTCGAAACCGGGGAAGGCGTCCAGCGTTCCGCCCCACTTCAGCGCGCGCACGGTCGACTCCTGCAGGGCGCGGGCCCCGGTCACCCGGAGGTCGGTGTCCCGCGAGGCCGTCAACCACAGGTACGCACGCGCCGTCGCCTCCTCCAGCCCCACGGCGTAGGAATCGACGGAGTCCGCGTCCCGCCCTTCCGAGAGCGGATACGACGTCAGCGCGGGGGGCGGTTGCAGACCGCGTTCCACCGCGGCCGCGTGCAGCGCGTCGCGCAGGGCCTTGTGGTTGTAGGCGGTGTCCCTGGCGCGCTCGCGACGGTCCTCGTCCTCGGCGGCCCCGCCGATGTGCTCGTACCCGTACACGGCCGCGTGCTCGGCCCGTAGCGCCTCGGCCAGAGCCTCCGGGCCGACGTCGGACTCCTCCTGAGTGGACGGGGGGATCTCACTCACCTGTTACCCGCCTTCCCTTCCGGGGCTCCCGGCGTCGCGGACCCGGAGGTCCCACGCGTGCGCGGCCCCACCGATTCACGCTTGTGCCAACAGGTGCGCATGCCCGGCCTCGCAGGCACCGATCGAGCCGAGGAGCTGGGCCAGGCCGGGATCGGTGACGGCGCCCGCCTGGTCGAGCCGGGCGCTGGTCGCGGCCGCCTCCAGCACTCCCAGTCCGGCGGCGTCCAGTCCGGGGGCGGGGGGCTCCTCGTCCGCGGGGGCCGAGGCGTCCGGTTCCGCGAGCGCGGTGTCCTCGGGCAGGGCCTCCGACAGCGCGTCCAGATGGGCGAGGTGGTGCTCCAGGAACCGTTCCAGCAGTTCGACGGGACCCGAACCCTCGGAGATCGCGGTCTCGTAACGCGCGATCATGCGTTCCTTCTCGCGGATCACGGCGCGGAGCACGTACTCGTCCGGGGTCACCTTCGCGGGGTACCACTCGGTTCCGCCACAACCCCCCAGAACCCCGACGCCCAACACGGCCGTAGCGCCCAGCATCATGCGACGGCTGACGCCGACGATCCCCACGCGTACTTCCTTCCGTCCGTGCCAGAGTCCGGCCCCGGACGGCCGGCGGTCTCCCATCCTTCCACGTTCCGCGCTGGTCGTGCGCCGCCGCGGGGTGCCTCCGAGGTCTTCGGAAAGAAGCGTCCGGCGACGCGCCCCGACCGTTCGAGGCGACCTGGAAGGGCCCCGGGTGTGGATACCCTTGCAGCACAACCGCCGTCGTACGCGACGCGCGGGCGGTCCCTTGTCCCCGATGCGGGGGCGGGCCGTTCGAAGACTACGTACAGAGCTGGTCCGCCCCGTACACCGGCCGAAGGGCCGAACGGGCGGGATTTCGCAGCTGGAGGGGCAACACCACATGGGAGCGCAGTCGCGCGAGGAGCGCATCGCCGAGCTGCTGGAGCCGGTACTGGCAGAGGCCGGGCTGGACCTGGAGGCCGTCGAACTGACACCCGCGGGCAAGCGGCGCGTGCTGCGCGTGGTCGTGGACTCCGACAACGGGGTCGACCTGGACACGGTCGGCGAAGTCAGCCAGGAGGTCAACACCCTCCTGGACTCCTCGGACGTGATGGGTGAACAGCCCTACGTCCTGGAGGTCACCTCGCCCGGGGTGGACCGTCCTTTGACGCAGCCGAGGCACTGGCGCCGCTCTCGTGGACGCCTGGTGAAAGCCTCCCTCGTCGCAGGAGGGCAGATCGCCGGACGCGTCACCGACGCCGACGACCAAGGGGTCACCCTGGACGTCGACGGCCGGCCCCGAGCCTTCACCTACGCCGAACTCGGCAAGGGCAGGGTCCAGGTGGAATTCCGCCGCGAAGCCGACACCGACGCGGCGGACTAGAGGGGGAGCCCCGTGGATATTGACATGAGCGTTCTGCGCAGCCTGGAACGCGAGAAGGACATCTCCGTCGAACTCGTGGCCAAGGCCATCGAGGACGCGCTACTGATCGCCTACCACCGCGAGGAGGGGGCAGACAAACAGGCCCGCGTCGAGCTCGACCGTTCCACCGGGCACGTGACCGTGTGGGTCGCCGAGACCAACGAGGACGACGAGGTCGTCGGTGAGTTCGACGGCACTCCCACGGGGTTCGGTCGTATCGCCACCTCCACCGCCAAACAGGTCATCCTCCAGCGCCTGCGTGACGCCGAGGACGAGTTGACCCTCGGTGAGTTCGCCGGTCGTGAGCACGACATCGTCTCCGGCATCATCCAGCAGGGCAGGGACCCGCGTAACGTGCTGGTGGACCTGGGCAAGATCGAGGCGATCCTGCCTCCGCAGGAACAGGTGCCC
Organism: uncultured Nocardiopsis sp.; assembly: GCA_937957845.1. Classification (GTDB taxonomy): domain Bacteria; phylum Actinomycetota; class Actinomycetes; order Streptosporangiales; family Streptosporangiaceae; genus Nocardiopsis. Next base: position 1,478 of record CALGOD010000263.1, on the reverse strand, counting down.
ACCGAGACCTACGACCACGGCGATCGCCTGCGCGCCTACGTCGTGCAGGTGCGCAAGGGCCACCGTGGTCCTTCCATCACCCTCTCCCGCACCCACCCCAACCTGGTGCGCAAGCTCTTCGAGCTCGAAGTGCCCGAGATCGCCGACGGCACCGTGGAGATCGCGGCGATCGCCCGCGAGGCGGGTCACCGCACCAAGATGGCCGTCCGCTCCAACCGGAGCGGTGTCAACGCCAAGGGCGCCTGTATCGGCCCCCTGGGCAGCCGTGTCCGCAACGTCATGGCCGAGTTGCACGGTGAGAAGATCGACATCGTCGACTACTCCGAGGACCCGGCCGTGTTCGTGGCCAACGCGTTGTCCCCGGCGCGGGTAAACTCCGTGGAGATCCTCGACATGGCCTCGCGGGTCGCGCGAGTGGTCGTCCCCGACTACCAGCAGTCCCTGGCGATCGGCAAGGAGGGCCAGAACGCCCGACTGGCCGCGCGGATGACGGGCTGGCGCATCGACATCCGTTCCGACGCCGAACCCGTCGAGGCCCCGGAGGACGAGAACGGGGCCGAGGGCGGCGACGCCACCGTGGCCGGGTAATCGGGTCGCGCCGATGGCTCAACGCGATAGGGTGGGGGAAGACGGTCCTGACCGTCCCGTGCGTACATGCGTGGGGTGCCGGTCGCGGGCAGTCCAGTCCGACCTCGTACGGCTGGTGGCTGTGGGCACGGCCATCATGCCTGACACGCGGGGTCGACGTCCGGGGCGCGGCGCCTATCTTCACCGCGATCGGCGGTGCTTCGAGCTCGCCGAGCGGCGGAGGGTATGGTCTCGCGCCTACCGGAGGGGAGCAGGGGACGCCGGGTGGGACACCTCACCCGTGGCGTCCTTGTTCGCCGACGCCCCGCATGGCGGATCGAGTCGGCGCTCCCGATAGGGTTGGAATGTCTGGACCGATCTCTGGGTTGTACTGGCCGAGGTCGGTACCAGTGCTGTGTCGGCACCTAAGAAACCGGCCCATTGTTGTGTAGCGATGAGGAAGCAGGTCGAGATTGCGATGAGCGCCTGATGAGTACGCAGCGATGAGTGACTCAAGCTAACGACGGTCCGGCACAGGCCCATGTCCCGGACCGAAGCTGAAGGAGAGTAGTGGCGAAGGTCCGGGTATACGAACTCGCCAAGGAGTTCGGTGTGGAGAGCAAGGCCGTTCTGGCCAAGCTCAACGAGATGGGCGAATTCGTTCGTTCGGCGTCCTCGACGATCGAGGCCCCCGTCGTACGACGCCTACAAGAAGCTTTCAACAACGGTTCCGACGGTGGACGGAAGGGTTCGGCTCCCAAGCCCGGCCCGCGTCCCGCCGCGGAGAAGAGTGCCGCCCCGAAACCGGGTCCGGCTCCCAAGCCCGGCCCCAAGCCGGGTCCGGCTCCCAAGCCCGCCGCGCAGGACGACTCCGCCCCGCGCCCCAGCGTGCCCAAGCCCGGCCCCAAGGC
>CALGOD010000262.1 GCA_937957845.1 uncultured Nocardiopsis sp. | reverse complement strand
TCCCCCCTTGCCCGCACACGTCCGAGTACGTACAGTAACTTAACGCTTATTCAGTTAAGTGGTGGGCATCGCCCGCCCGAACCGTCCACACCGCGACCCGTGCGGGACCCGCTGATCCGCACACGTCACGGCGCCGGACGCCCCCTACCCCCGACTTCCGGAGCAGTCCATGACCAGTAGGAAGAACACCCGTCGCAGTACCGTCATCGCCACGTCGGTCGTCGCCTCGGCCGCCCTGGCCGCGGTCCTGACCGCGCCGCAGTGGACCGGAGGAGCCGTGGACGAGGCCAACGCCGACCTGAGCGCCGCACCCGGCGACCTCGTCTGGTCCGACGAGTTCGACGGCGCCGCGGGCACCGCCCCCGACCCCGCCAACTGGAACCACGAGACCGGCGACCACGGATGGGGCAATCACGAGCTGCAGAACTACACCGACAGCAGGGCCAACTCGGCCCTGGACGGCCAGGGCAACCTCGTCATCACGGCCCGCCAGGAGGCCGACGGTTCCTACACCTCGGCGCGCATCACCACCCAGAACAAGGTCGAGCACGCCTTCGGCCGCATCGAGGCCCGGATCAAGATCCCGACCGGACAGGGTGTGTGGCCCGCGTTCTGGATGCTGGGCGCGGACTTCCCCCAGACGCCCTGGCCGGACTCCGGCGAGATCGACATCATGGAGAACGTCGGCCACGAGCCGGGCACCGTGCGCGGCCCCGTCCGCGGTACCGGTTACTTCGGAGGCGGCGGCATCGGCGCCTCCCACCACCACCCGACGGGCGGGGCCTTCACCGACGACTTCCACGTCTACGCGGTCGACTGGTCGCCCGGCTCCATCACCTGGTCGGTGGACGGCGTCCCCTTCAACACCCTCACCGCCGCCGACGTGGGCGGCAACCCCTGGGTCTACGACCAGTCCTTCTTCATGATCCTCAACGTCGCGGTGGGGGGCGAGTGGCCCGGCTACCCCGACGGGTCCACGCGCTTCCCCCAGGAGATGGTCATCGACTACGTCCGCGTCTACCAGAACTAGAAGGTGGGCCGTCCCCGGCGACAGTGCCGGGGACGGTCGCCCGCGTCAGGGTGTGAAGACCACCTTGAACACCCCGTCCTGCTTCTTCTGGAACCTCTTGTAGGCCTGCGGGGCCAGATCCAGGGGCACGTGGTGGGTGGCGAAGTCCTCCACGCCCAGACGGTCGGCCTCGTCCAACAGCGGCAGGATCTCGGGAACCCAGCGGTGGACGTTGGCCTGCCCCATCCGCAGCTGGATCTGCTTGTCGAAGAGTTTCAGCATCGGCATCGGGTCGACCATGCCCCCGTACACACCGCTCAGCGACACGGTCCCGCCGCGACGCACCAGGTCGATGGCGGTGTGCAGGGCGGTCAGCCGGTCCACCCCCGCGGTCTCCATCATCTTGGCCGCGGCCCCCTTGGGCAGGAGGTTGACCATCCGCTGCGCGGCCTTGGCAGATCCGTGTCCGGACGCCTCCATCCCGACCGCGTCGATGACCGCGTCCGGGCCGCGCCCGTCGGTGCGGTCACGGATCGCCTCGATCAGCGCGTCGGTGCCCTGGGAGGAGTCGAACACCTCCGTTCCCCGAGCGGAGGCGCGACCACGCCGCTCGGCCACCGGGTCCACCCCGAACACCTTCTCCGCCCCCAAGTGCCGGGCGACCCGACAGCACATGTCACCGATCGGTCCCAGGCCCAGGACGGCGACCGATCCGCCCTCGGGCACGTCGGCGTAACGCACGGCCTGCCAGGCGGTCGCCAACACGTCCGACAGGTACAGGTAACGGTCGTCGGGTCCCTCGGAGGGCACGGGGATCGCCGTACCGTCGGCGTAGGGAACCCGCAGGTACTCCGCCTGCGCGCCGGGCACCCCACCGTAGAGGCGGCTGTAGCCGAACAGGGCGGCGCCCGTTCCCTCCTCCCGTACCTGGGTGGTCTCGCACTGGGTCTGCAGCCCGCTCCGGCACATGGCGCACTCGCCGCAGGAGATCTGGAAGGGGACGACGACCCGCTGGCCGGGCACGAGGGAGGTCACCCCGTCGCCCACCTCCTCGACCACGCCCATGGGTTCGTGGCCCAGGATGTCCCCCGGGGTCATGAAGGGGCCGAGCACCTCGTACAGGTGCAGGTCGGAGCCGCACAGCCCCGAACTGGTGACCCGGATGACCGCGTCACCGGGCTGTTCGATCCGGGGATCGGGGACCTCCACGGTGCTGACGTCCCTTGTACCGTTCCACACCACTGCCTTCATGCTTCCCCCTGGTGTCACTCCGGTCGTGGCCGGTCCCCTCAGACGTGATCGCCCTCCGGGACTGCCCCGCCCACTACCCGACCCGCCACACTGAAAACGGACATATGCCACAACCGGGAAAGAGCGACCGGTTTTCGCTAACGTGGGTAGCGGATGCCTTGCGACCTTGCCGGCCCCGCTCCTTCAGGCCGGTTCCGCCGTCTTCCAGGGATGGGGGCTCCGTGAACGCGAGGACCTTGATCCGCGCCCTACCGGCCTGCCTGGCGACGTTGTTGTTCCTGAGCGCGTGCGCCGTCCCCACAGACCACACCGAGTCGGAGCAGCGTTCCTTCACCCCGCTCTCGGACCTGCTCACGATCACCGTGGACCGCGGCGATCTGGAGGTCAGCCCGGGGAACGTGAAGGAGATCCGCGTGGAGCGGTGGGTGTCGGGCCGTTCACCCTTGGGCCGCCCCAGTGCCTCGTGGGAGCTCAACGGAGAGATCCTGTCCCTGTCGTTCCGGTGCGACCGGGCCGCGTCCTGCCACATCCGTCACAAGGTGATCGTTCCCAAGGCCATCTCGCTCACGGTGCAGAGCGTCGACGGCCACACCGAGGCCAAGGCCTTCTCCAGACCCCTGTCGATCAGCACCACCGAAGGATCGGTGTCGGTGAGCAGGATCTCCGGTCCGCTCATCCTCAACAGCGTGCACGGCGACATCCACGGTCGGGGACTGCGTTCGAACGACTTCAGGGCCAGTACCCGCAGCGGGACGATCGACGTGTCCTTCGCCGAACCTCCCAACGAGGCGCGTGTGAACACCCAGAGCGGACTGGCGACCCTGGAACTGCCCGAGGAGGTCTACGACGTGTACTCCTCCCAGAACAAGGGCCGGGTCGTCACCGAGGTGGACACCGACGACGACAGCCCTTACGAGATCTCCGCCCAGACCGACGGGGGACGGATCCGGGTGGTCTCCCCCGAGTGAGTCCCGGTGTGGGAACGTGGTCTGCACCCAAGAATCGAACGAGGGAGCAGGGAGAGCACGTGGAAGGCACGAGTCTGCCCGAACGGAGCCGGAGGGTGGCCGAGGCGCTGGAGGCCTTCGGCGCTCGGGGTCGGGTGAGGGAACTGCCGGCCTCCACCCGCACAGCCGCGGAGGCGGCCCGGGCGCTGGGCTGCGAGGTGGGCGCGATCGCCAACAGCCTGGTGTTCATGGCCGACGACAGTCCGCTCCTGGTGATGACCAGTGGTCGGCATCGGGTGGACGTCGCACTACTGGCCGAACGCCTGGGCAGGGGACGGATCCGGCGGGCCGCGCCGGAGGAGGTACGCGCCGCCACCGGTCAGGTCATCGGAGGCGTGGCCCCCGTCGGACATCCCGCGCCCGTGGAGACGGTGGTGGACACCGCCCTGGAGGAGTATCCGAGGCTGTGGGCCGCGGGCGGCACGCCCAACACCGTCTTCCCGACCGACTACGCCGAACTGCTGAAGATGACGGACGGCGTTCCCCTCGCGGTGAACTGAGCCGCGCACGAGGTCGGGTCGGCGCTCAGGGAGAAGGGGGGACAGGCGCGAGTGCGCGTTTCGTCCCCGCCCCGCCCCTGGCAGGAGGACCCCGAAGCCCCTCTCCGGGGTCGCACGCTCGACTCCGGAGAGGGTTCTCGCAGACCAGGGAGTGTTCAGCGCGGAGGGAAGGTGTCAGAATGCCGTTGTGAGACAGCAGAACCCGGACAAACCGGACCCAGTGCAGGACTCCCCCACCATCGGCCCGCCCCAGAGCAGCGCCGCCGGGCTTCCCGCGGTACTCAATAGCGTCCGCCACCTGGGCGAGCACACCGGTGTTCGCCGCGGACTGCCCGCCATGCTCGCGATCAACCAGAAGCGCGGATTCGACTGCCCTGGCTGCGCCTGGCCCGAAGGCGACAAGCGCCACCGCGCCGAGTTCTGCGAGAACGGCGCCAAGGCCATCGCGGAGGAGGCCACCGCCAAGGCCCTGACCGCGGAGTTCTTCGCCCGTCACCCGGTCGCGGACCTGGCCGAACGCTCCGGTTACTGGCTGGGGCAGCAGGGTCGCCTCACCGAGCCGATGTACCTGGCCGAGGGCGCCACCCACTACGAGCCGATCGGCTGGGACCGTGCCCTGAACCTGATCGCGCAGGACCTGAAGGCCCTGGACTCCCCCGACGAGGCGGTCTTCTACACCTCCGGCCGCACCAGCAACGAGGCGGCGTTCTGCTACCAGTTGTTCGCCCGTGTGCTCGGTACGAACAACATGCCCGACTGCTCCAATCTCTGCCACGAGTCGTCCGGAGCCGCCCTGACCGAGACGCTGGGTGTGGGCAAGGGCAGTGTCTCCCTGGAGGACCTGCGCAAGGCCGACCTCATCATCGTCGCCGGACAGAACCCCGGTACCAACCACCCCCGTATGCTCACCGCCTTGGAGAGGGCCAAGAGGGGCGGAACGCGCATCGTCACCGTCAACCCGCTGCCCGAGGCGGGCATGCGCGAGTTCCGCAACCCCCAGCGCGCGAGCGGTCTGCTGGGGCGCGGCACCGAGTTGACCGACCTGTTCGCGCAGATCCGACTGGGCGGCGACCTCGCCCTGTTCTCCGCCCTGAACCGGCTGCTCCTCCAGGCCGACGCGCGCGGTGAGAAGGTCTTGGACCAGGAGTTCATCGCCACGCACACCCACGGCTTCGAGGAGTTCGCCCAGGCCCTGCTCGCCGAACCGGAGGAGGAGTTCTGGGCCCGGACCGAACGTGCCACCGGCCTGGAGCGGGCGCTCATCGAGCGGATCGCGGCGATGGTCACCGAGTCGCAGAACATCGTGGTGTGCTGGGCGATGGGTCTGACCCAGCACAAACACTCGGTTCCCACCATCCGCGAGATCGTCGACTTCCTGCTCCTTCGCGGCAACGTGGGCCGCCCCGGCGCGGGCGTGTGTCCGGTGCGCGGTCACTCCAACGTCCAGGGCGACCGCACGATGGGCATCTTCGAACGGCCTTCGGAGGAGTTCCTCGACGCCCTGGGGGCCGAGTTCGGTTTCGCACCACCGCGAGAACACGGATACGACACCGTCAACGCCATCCGGGCCATGGCGCGCGGTGAGGTAAAGGTGTTCTTCGCGATGGGCGGCAACTTCGTGGCGGCCACCCCCGACACCCTGGTCACCGAGGAGGCCATGCGTCGGGTGGGGCTGACCGTGCACGTGTCCACCAAGCTCAACCGCTCACACGTGGTCACCGGGACCCGCGCGCTGATCCTGCCGGCTCTGGCCCGCAGCGACCGGGACCTGCTCCACGGGCGGGCCCGTTGGGTGACCGTCGAGGACTCCATGGGCAAGGTGCACGCCTCTCACGGAGTGCTGCCGCCACTGTCACAGGGCATGCGTTCGGAGGTGGACATCATCTGCGACCTGGCCGGACGCGTACTGGGACAGACCCCGGTGGCCTGGTCGGAACTGACCGACTACGACCGGGTGCGCGACCACGTGGCGGCGGTCGTGCCGGGCTTCTCCGACTTCAACGCCCGCGTCCGGAAGCCCGGGGGGTTCACCCTGCCCCACGCGCCTCGCGACGAGCGGCGCTTCCCCACCGCGACCGGGCTGGCCAACTTCACGGTGAACGGCACCTACGCACCGGAGATCCCGCCGGGACGGCTGCTGTTGCAGACCCTGCGCTCCCACGACCAGTACAACACCACGGTGTACGGCCTCGACGACCGCTACCGCGGTATCACCGGTGGCCGCCGGGTCGTGCTGGTCAACCCCGAGGACGCCCGCGAACTCGGGCTGGTGGACGGTTCCCACACCGACATCGTGAGCGAGTGGGCCGACGGCCGGGAGCGGCGCGCCACGCGCTTTCGCGTGGTGCACTATCCGACCGCGCGGGGATGCGCCGCCTCCTACTTCCCCGAGACGAACGTGCTGGTGCCGTTGGACTCCACGGCCGAGGTGAGCAACACCCCCACGTCGAAGTCGGTGGTGGTGCGCTTCGAGCCGAGCACGGAGCCCTGACCGGGCGCGGCCCCGCGCGGGGCCGCGCCGTCGCGCGCCGACCGGCGGTCGCCTCCGCCCCGGTGCCCGGGTGCGCGTGGGCCCACCCGTACGCTGATGCGATGCCGATCATCTATCTCATCCGCCACGGCAAGGCTTCTCCGGAGGCGGAGGACTATGACGAGTTGAGCCCCACCGGTTACGAACAGTCCCGACTGCTGGGCGTCGAACTCAAGCGGCGCGACCTGCGGGTCGAACGTGCGGTGGCGGGCACGCTGCGCCGCCAGCGCCAGACGGCCGCGGCGACCCTGGCAGCCGCGGGCCTTGACCTGGAAGCGGACGCTGACGAGAGGTGGAACGAGTACGACCACCTCGGCCTGTTGGGTTCGGGTCCGGCACGGCAGGGCACGCTCCAAGAACGCCTCGACGCCTCCCTGAGCTCGTGGATCGGGGCGGGAGGCGAGGGCCCTGGTACCTGGGAGGGCTTCCGCACCGGGGTGCGGGGGGCGCTGGAGGACCTGATCAGCGGGTCGGGCCGGGGAGGGACGACTCTGGTGTTCACCTCCGCGGGGGTGATCGCGACGGTGTGCTCGGCCCTGCTGGGCACGGGACCCACCGGTTTCCTGGCCATGAACCGCGTGGTCGTCAACGGATCGGTGACCAAGCTGGTGCACGGCCGCGGCGGCACCCGGCTGCTGTCCTTCAACGACCACGCCCACCTGGAACAGGGAGGTCCGGCGTTGATGACCTACCGCTGATCCGACGTTCCGACGAACGCGCGCCCTGATCAAACCGACCGGTCGGTACTCTCCTTTGAGGGCCCGACCGGTCCTGTCATCCCACCCGGGTGTCGCCTGAGGCCTCCCTGCGCTCGGCGTCGCGCCGCAGCACCGCGCGCAGCGCCAGTTCGTAACCGAAGATCCCGCACCCGGCGACGTAGCCCGCGGCCACCGGCGCGGTCACCGACGTGTGCCGGAAGCGCTCACGGGCGTACACGTTGGAGATGTGCACCTCCACCACGGGGACCTCGACCGCCTCGATGGCGTCGCGCAACGCGATGCTGTAGTGGGCGTAGGCGCCGGGGTTGAGCACCACACCGGCCCAACCGCGCGCGCCGTGGATCCGGTCCACCATCTCGCCCTCGCTGTTGCTCTGCGCGCACACCACCCGCACCCCCAGCTCCTCACCCAGGTCGGTCACGCGCCGTTCGACCTCCTCCAAGGTGGTGGTGCCGTACTGGGCGGGATCACGAGTGCCCAACAGATTGAGGTTGGGGCCGTTGAGCAACAGAACGGTGCGGGACTGGTCGGGCATCGAGGTCATGCGGGTCAACGCTCCTTCTCGGGTCGGTGGCAGCAAGCTTAGGGGCCCATACCAGCACGGACACCGACCCGAACCGGCCGTCGCCGGCGAGGACGGCGGCCCGACCGCGTGCTCCTCCTCCGAAGCCGGTAGCATACCGACCAGTCGGTCCACGATTCCTAGGAGGCGACCCGTGGCGTCCACCCTGTTGTCCACGCGCGACCTGCACTTCCTGCTCTATGAGTGGCTCGACACCGAGGCGCTCACCAGCCGTCCCCGCTACGCGGACCACTCACGGGAGACCTTCGACGCCGCGCTGGAGCTGGCCGAACGCGTGGCCACCGACCACTTCGCGCCGCACAACAAGGCCAACGACGCCAACGAGCCCCGCTTCGACGGCGAGCGCGTCCACGTGATCCCCGAGGTGAAGAAGGCCCTGCAGGTCTACGCCGAGACCGGCCTGAGCGCGGCGGCGATGCCCGCCTCCGTGGGCGGGGCCCAGATCCCCCACGTGCTCTCCAGTGCGTGCGGAGCCTTCTTCCAGGCCGCCAACCTGGGCACCTCCGCCTACCCCTTCCTCACCGCGGGCAACGCGCGCCTGCTACTGGCGCACGGCAGCCCCGAACAGGTCGACACCTGGGTGCGCCCCATGGTGGAGGGGCGCTTCACCGGCACCATGTGCCTGTCCGAACCCCAGGCGGGCAGCTCCCTGGCCGACATCACCACCCGCGCCGAGGCCCAGCCGGACGGCACCTACCGACTGTTCGGCAACAAGATGTGGATCTCGGGCGGCGACCACGAGCTGACCGAGAACATCGTGCACCTGGTGCTCGCCAAGATCCCCGGCGGCCCGCCCGGGGTCAAGGGCATCTCCCTGTTCGTCGTGCCCAAACACCTGGTGGAGGCCGACGGGTCGATCGGGGAGCGCAACGACGTCGTGCCCGCCGGGCTCAACCACAAGATGGGCTACCGCGGCACCGTCAACGCCCTGCTCAACTTCGGCGAGGGGCGTCACACCCCCGGCGGCAGGGCGGGCGCGGTCGGCTACCTGGTCGGGGAGCCGCACCAGGGCCTGAAGTACATGTTCCACATGATGAACAGCGCCCGGATCGGGGTGGGCGCGGGAGCCACCGCCGTCGGCTACACCGGCTACCTCAAGTCCCTGGCCTACGCCCGGGAACGCCTCCAGGGCCGGCCCCTGGGGGACAAGGACCCCACCCGGCCGCAGGTGCCCATCACCGAGCACACCGACGTGCGCCGGATGCTGCTCGCGCAGAAGAGCTACGTCGAGGGGGCGCTCGCCCTGGTGCTGTACTGCGCCCGCCTGGTGGACGAGACCGCCAGCGCCGAGGACGAGGAGTCCCGCCGTCGCGCCCACCTGCTGCTGGACATGCTCACCCCCGTCGTCAAGAGCTGGCCCTCCCAGTGGTGCGTGGAGGCCAACAGCCTGGCCATCCAGGTGCACGGCGGGTACGGCTACACGCGTGAGTACGACGTGGAACAGCACTACCGGGACAACCGGCTCAACCCGATCCACGAGGGCACCCACGGCATCCAGGCCCTGGACCTGCTCGGACGCAAGGCCGTGATCGACGACGGTGTCCGGTTGAGGCTGCTGCTGGAGACGGCGCGCGAAACCGTGTCCCGTGCCCGGGAGCTGGGCGGCGCGGAGGCCGAGTACGCCGAGCTGCTCGCGGCGGCCCTGGACCGGACCGCGGAGACGGCCGCGGCGGCCTGGGCCGAGGGCGACCCGGCCGTGGCGCTGGCCAACGCCACCCCCTACCTGGAGGCGGTGGGACACGTGGTGGTGGCCTGGCTGTGGTTGGAGCAGCTGGTGACCGCGCACGGCCGCGAGGGCGACTTCTACGAGGGCAAACGCGCCGCCGCGGCCTACTTCTTCCGGCACGAGCTGCCGCGCACCGGTCCACAGTTCGCTCTGGTGGCCTCACGCGACCGCACCGTCCTGGACGTCTCACCCGAGGTCCTTTGACCCACCGGGGGCGGCGCCGTGAGACGCCGCCCCGGGTGTCGCGGTCCGGGAAAAACCGTTACCGGCAAGAGGGCGGACCGTGCCATGGTGTCCCCATGTCCACATCCCGCCGTGAACTGCTGCGCTGGCAGTTCGACCTCACGTGGTCCCTGTTCGAGTACCACCTGGAACGTCTACGCCCCGAGGACCTGATGTGGGAACCGGGGCCCCTGTGCTGGACGGTACGCCGGGACGGGGAGGGGCACTGGGTTCCGGACTGGGCCGACACCGAACCCGATCCCGTGCCCGTTCCGACCGGCGCCTGGTCGACGTGGCACATGGACTGGTGGTGGTCGGTGGCCCTGGAACACCTGCGGGCGCGCATCCCACCCGACCGTCGGGAGGTCGTCTGGCCCGGGCCGGAGAGGATCGTCGACCGGCTGCGCGACCTCAGGGTCCACTGGTCGGAGGTCCTGGAACGGCTCAGGGAGGAGGACCTGGAGGCCCCCGCACCGTTCCCGTGGCCGCCCGACTCGGGGATGACCGTCGCCCACACGGTGGCCTGGGTCAACGCCGAACTGATGAAGAACGTCTCCGAGGTCGGGCAGTTGATGTTGCTGCGCGCCTCGCGGGAACCCGTGGACCGCGACCCGTCTCAGCCCACGTAGCGGCGGGCCCTGGACCGGCGTCGGGGCCCCTCCAGGGTGCGCAGCCCCCGCTCCACCCGCGGCGGGACCGGCGTACGCTCCCGAAGGACCCACGGCAGTCCGGCAAGGGCGTCGGCCAGGGCCAGCGCGCTGGTGCCGTCCCTCGGCACCGACCGCAGGACCGACCAGGTGTGCCGCCAGGCGCCGTCCAGCGGTCGGCGCAGCCAGGCCGTCCACAGGGTGTTGCGGATGCCCAGGCGCCTGCGCCGGGACGGGTCGCGCACCGGGGAGGCCGCGTGGTGGGCCACGGTCCGCTCGTCCCAGCACATCCACCATCCCGCCGCCGCCAGGTCCAGGGCGAGCAGCTCCTCCTCCCCTCCCATCCACAGGCGTCCGGAGAAACCGCCGACCTGTGTGAAGGCCCGGACACGGAAGACCGTGACCCCGGCCAGCACCCCCAGCAGGGCGGGGCCGGGCAGCCAGTCCGGTGCGGGGACCGGTGAGTGACGCAGTTCCGGGGTGAGCGGGTCCTCCTCTCCCCCGGGTTCCACGAGCAGGCGCGCCGTCACCGACCCCAGTCCGGGATGGTCGTCCAACAGGTCGGCGGCCCGCTCCAGGGAGCCCTTCTCCCACCAGGTGTCGTCGTCGCAGAAGGCGACGTAGGGGGTGTCCAGGGCCTCCACCCCGATGTTGCGGCCCACCGCGCCCAGGTTGGTCCCCGCCCGGATCAGCCGCACCCACGGGTGGTGTTCGGCGACGGCGTCGGCGGTTCCGTCACCGGAGGCGTTGTCCACCACGACGGTCGGTGGCGGCCCGGGCAGCCCCTCCAGACGGTCCAGGGTGCGCAACAGCTCCTGTCTGCGGTCACGGGTGATGACGACGATCCCGACACGCGTGTCCTGGCTCATGCCTCCTCCAACAGGGACAGGTCCCGCTCCACCCGTGCGGGTACCGGACGCCGCCTGGCCATCGCCGCGGGCAGTACCCGCAACGCGCCGGTCAGAGCTCCCCGTGAGACCGGGTCACGCAGTGAGCGCCCGGCCACACGCGCGGTCCGTGCCAGGGCCAGGCCGGGGCGACGGCGCAGCCACACGGTCAGCAGCGCGTTGCGCT
>CALGOD010000261.1 GCA_937957845.1 uncultured Nocardiopsis sp. | reverse complement strand
CGGCTCGTGGTCGGCGACGCCGCGATCGGCAAGCACGTGGGCAACATCCTGGCCAAGCTCGACCTGCCACCGGACGAGGGGGTGCACCGCCGCGTCCAGGCGGTCCTGGCCTACCTGCGTGACCGCCCCGTCTGAGAACGGTGCAGGGCCCGTACCCGCACGGCGAGGGGTCCGCCTCCCTTGGGGACGCGGACCCCTCGCCCTGCGGGCGCTCAGTACTCGTTGGGCGCGCGCCAGTCGATCAACTCCGCGGTCTCCTCGCCCACGACCCAGGCGTCGTGCCCCGGCGGAACGAAGAAGACCTCGCCCGCCCGGATCTCACGTTCGGTCCCGTCCTCCATACGGCAGCGAAGGGTGCCCGAGACCAGGTAGGCGCAGTGGGTCCTCATGCACAGGTCCGTCCCCATGGAGGCGGACAGGTGCTCGGACCAACGCCAGCCGGGCCGCAGGATCATGCGCATGACCCCCTGGCCCCCGATGCGGAGGACGTCGATGCGTCCCTTCTCGAACTCCTCGCTCTTGTCGGCCTCGTCGAACCCGGACACCTGGAGGGTGTCCTGTGCCTCCTCGTCCCAGGTCTGCACCATGGACTGGCGTGCGATACGACCGTCCCTCAGGTCCAGCATGGTCATGTTCATGACCTTGTTCCCCGCGGGATAGGTGCACTGCTCGGTGTAGGCGAAGCGCGTGCCGTCGGACACCGACCGGATCACCTCATGGGTCATGTCGCGGGAGAAGATCTCCCGCAGGACGGCGCCGATCTCGTCCCTGCCGTGCAGAACCGTCGGTGCGCTGGGCGGGGTGCGCTGGTCGAACATCTCCAGTTCGGCGTCGTCGCTGTACTGGGCCATCACGGTGTCGATGTCGGCCGCCTCCACCGCACGGGTGTAGCGGGCGATGTCGAAGGGCGCGTGGGCCTGTGTCGGGATGGACATCTCTCGGCTCCTTCCTGCCCGGAGCCGTCCTCGGTACGGGCGGCCTCATCCTCCAGCCTGCTCCTCCCTCCTTCCCCGATTCGCTCAAAGGCCGGTCATGGATCACCTTGCCGTGGGCCCCTTCGCGGTCGGTGCGGCCGGACGTAGGGTGGGAGCGGAGTCCGACACGCGATGCGATCCCCTCGCAGACCACGGGAGGTCCGGGTGCAGCCGACCGTCGCCGCCCCTGAGAGCGTCACCTGGAAGATCCACCTGGACCGGTCGATGTGGGTGGCGGGGGTGCGCGCCCTGATGCTCCAGGCACTGCATCCGGTGGCCATGCAGGGCGTGTGGCAGCGTTCGGACTTTCGCTCCGACCCCACCGGACGGCTGATGCGCACCGCGCACTTCGTGGCCGTCACCACCTACGGCAGCCCCGCGGAGGCCGACGCCCTCGGTGAACGGGTCCGACGGGTGCACCGTCGTCTCTCCTTCACCGATCCGGCCACGGGCGACCGTCACCGCGTGGATCGGCGTGACCTGCTGGTGTGGGTGCACTGCGCCGAGATCTCCTCCTACCTGGAGACCGCCCACCGTGCGGGGGTGGCGCTGACCGCCCGGGAGATGGACCGCTACGTCGACGAGCAGTCGCACACCGCCACCTACGTGGGTCTGTCGCGTGAGGACGTGCCGCGCGACGTCGCCGGGCTGCGCCGGTACCTGGCCTCGGTCCGGCCCTCCTTGGGAGTGACGCCCGAGGCGCGCCAGGCGGTGCGATTCCTGCTGTGGCCCAAGGTGCCCGAGCACCTGTCCTGGCTGGCCCCGCTCAAACCGCTGTGGTTCCCGGTGGGCGCCCTGGCCTACGCCACCCTGCCCGCGTGGGCACGTCGCACCTACGGCGTCCTGCCCGAAGTGCCCGACGCGGCCGCCACGGCCTCGCTGCGGGCCCTGCGCACCGCCCTGAACCAGGTACCCGAGCGGTACTACAACCTCGTCTTCGACGAGGCCACCGTGCGCAGTGCGCAGGAGGCCCGCCGACGCCTGCTGGAGGCCGGGTACTCGATCGAGGACGGGTCCCGGACCATGCGCGCCCGCACCCTCTTCCAGGCGCCTTCCACGCGGTTCGCGCATGCCCCCGCATCGGTCGCCGGGAAGGGAGGCGACCCCGGAGGGAGCGCGGGTAGTGTGAGGAGCACCCACAGGTAAGGGGGCTTTCGTTGAAGCGCCGCGTGCGCCAGTACAGCCTCGTCATGGGAACCTGCCTGGTCTTGTTCGCGGGCTCCCTGCCCGTCTACTACCTGTTCGGTACCGGATGGGCGGTGGCCATGTGCGTGGTGGCCGCGATCCTGCCGCCCGTCGCCGTCACTCTGGGCACCCTCGGCGACCCCAGGGACCCACAGGACCGCGATAACCGGTACGGGCCCAACGCCGACTGAAGGGTCCCGTGCCGGAGAGCCTCGGAACACGGCGAACCCGCGTGGTGCGCCGGACGATCCCAGGCGTAGTATTCCCCCGGAATCGGGCACCGTGCGGCGGTCGGCCCGGGGCGACGCACAGGCGGGGAGACACGGTGACGCACACCGGGGCGCAAGGCAGGACGGACACACGGACCGACGACGTCCGCATGCTGCGCGTGCATCACGACGACCCCAGGGTGGCGGGACTGCTCGCCGGACTGCTGGAGGAGTACACCGAGCGTTACGGAGCCCGAGGCGCGGCCGACGAGATGGCGCGCTACCCGGTGAGCGAGTTCGCCGCCCCCCACGGAAGGATCGTGCTGGCGCAGATCGGCGAGGAGATCGTCGCCGGAGGGGCCGTACGTCCCTACAAGAAGGACCGCGCGGCCATGGCCGAGACCGCGGAGTTCAAGCGGATCTGGACCTCGGGTCGACACCGCCGCCGCGGCCTGGCCCGTAAGGTGATGACCGCGCTGGAGGAGGCCGCCCGCGACCTCGGCTACAGCAGGGTCCTTCTGTTCACCGGCCCCTCACAACCCGAGGCGGTGGCCCTGTACGAGCGGATCGGCTACCGGCCGGTCGACCCCGCCGACATCGACGAACTCCCCTATGCGTCGGCCATCCCCTTCGCCCACGACCTTTATTGAGAAGCCCTCGGGGCACGAAATCGGCCTCCCCGACGTTATAGGGGTGGCTATGGCCGTGGGACGGCCCCTTGTTCGACGTTGCCCGTACGATGGGTGGCCGCGGCCGCCACCAGCGGTCACGCCGACGAACGCGATGA
>CALGOD010000260.1 GCA_937957845.1 uncultured Nocardiopsis sp. | reverse complement strand
TTGGCGAGCCGGTGGGTACGGTGGGCGCGCAGGTCCCCGGTGTCGAGTTTGTGGACGGCGATCACACCGACGAGCAGGCCCTTGGTGAACACGGCGGTGCCGGAGAACCCGTTCCAGGGGACGTCCGTGTTGTACTACGGTGGGACGCTGGGGCCGAGGTCCCCCCTGACGATCCCGGCGAGCGGGCGCAGGCTGCCCGGGAGATGCTTGACGTCTCGGCGGTGGTCGTTCGCCGCGAGGTCCGGGTAGCCGAGCGCGTCGTACCGTTGCGGGTCGTCACCGAAGAACCGGCCCCAGTGCACCGGGGGACAGTGCCGTGCCTTCTCCAGCCGCAGCAGGGCGACGTCCAGGTGTTCACTCGTCCAGCGGACGGTGCACCGGACGAACTCTCCCGGTGGGTCGACGCCCAGGCGTACGTCGACGTTCTCATGGCCTTCGAGCACGTGGGCGGCGGTGAGGACGAGGGAGGGACCGACGAGGTAACCGGTCCCGCCTCTGACGCCTCCCCCGCGCGCCCTGACGCGGACATCCGCGATGAGCCTCTTGTCCACTACCGCAGGTCCCTGTCGTCCTTCCAGCGCGGTCCGCTCTCGGACGCGATCGCGAGGCGGCCACCGTCCGCTCTGGTGAGGGCCAGCGTGAGCGTGAGCCTGTGCACGTTCCTGGCGCCGATCTTGCCGTCGGCGCCCGCGGAGACCACACCGAACCCCACCCCCGCCTTCCCCGAACCCTCCTTGCGCACTTCCAGGAGCAGTTCGACCTCGGCCTCGACGATCTCGATGCCGATCTCGTGTCCTTCTCCCTCCTTCTGTGCCGTGGAGAGTTCCTGACGCAGGCTGTCTATGGCTTCGGCCAACCCGATGTTGGGGGACACCTGATGACTCCTGGAGGTTGTCGGTCGAACCGGCGGAGACAGGGCCGGGGGGTGGGGTGCGTCACACTTTCGCCCCCAGTCTCCCATGCCGTTCTGTCGGTAATAAGGCTTTTTTCGCTGTATTCCATGTGTCTCGGACGCTCTGGCTCGTTCTC
>CALGOD010000259.1 GCA_937957845.1 uncultured Nocardiopsis sp. | reverse complement strand
AAGGCGCCGAGCGCGCGGGCATCGACCCGAGCGAGGTGCCGGTCGAGGTGTGGCGCGCAGCGGGTCTGAACCACCCCGAACCGTGAAAAAGACCCCTGAGAGCGTTTCTACGCTCCCAGGGGTCCAGTCCTACGCGGGGCGTGCCGTTCGGCCGCCTACGGGCGAATCAGACGGCAGGAAACGGCATCCTCGCGTGGGGTTCATCAGTCAGTTCTCGGCTCACTCCCGTGCGAGGTCCTTGAACCGGCTCCAGTGCATCTGGTGCGCAACTGTCACCGTGGCCGTCTGCCCACCTCGGTTCTTCGCCACGATCAAGTCCGCTTCACCGGCGCGTAGTTCGTCTTGCGCGCCGTTGGCGTCCGGGCGGTGGATCAGGATCACCACGTCGGAGTCCTGCTCAATGCTGCCGGACTCGCGCAGGTCGGCCAGCATCGGACGCTTGTCCTGACGCTGCTCGGGCCCCCGGTTCAATTGACTGATCGCCACCACGGGCACATCGAGTTCCTTGGCCAACAGCTTGAGCTGCCGCGAGAACTCGCTGACTTCCTGTTGCCGGGACTCGACACGCTTACCGGAGCCCATGAGCTGGAGGTAGTCCACCACGATCAACCCGAGCCCGTGCTGCTTGTGCAGCCGCTTGGCCTTCGCACGGATCTCAGTCACGGTCGCCGTGGCCTCGTCGTCGATGAACAGCGGCGCTTCCTTCACCCGGCTCATACCCCGCGCCAACCGCGCCCAGTCGTAGTCGCTCAGACCATGCTTCGAGTGGATCGCGTCCAGCCGCACGCCCGACTCGGCAGCAGCCATCCGGATCATGATCTCCATCCGGGACATCTCCAGCGAAAAGATCACCGCCGGTTTGCCCTGCTCGATCGCGCACTGCCGAGCGAGTTGCACCCCCAGCACCGACTTCCCCACGCCAGGGCGGGCAGCGATGGTGATCATCTGGCCGGGACGGAGTCCGTGCAGGACGGTGTCCAGGTCCATGATCCCTGTGCCGATGCCCTTTTCGTGAGAGCCGGACTGGAACTTCTCGATCTCGGCGTACATCTCGTCGATCAAGTCCCCGGCCCGCAAGATTTCGCTGTTAGCGGTCTTAACGTTTGCAGCCTGGTCCAGCTCTTCCTGGGCACGAGCGAGAGCGGTAGCGATTTCCTCCCCGCTGGCGTTCTGGCCGTACTGGACGATGCGGTGACCAGCCTCGATGAGGCGACGCTGTGCCGCCTTCTCCGCCACGATCTGCGCATGGTGTCCGACGTTCACGGAGGTGTGCACGGACGCCATCAAGGTGTGCAGGTAAGGTCCTCCACCGACGCGGACAAACTCGCCGCGGCGGGTCAGCTCGTCTCCGACGGACACCGCGTCTGCGGGACAGTTGCGGTGGTAGAGGTCCAGGATCGCGGCGAAGATGGCCTGGTGTTGCGGCCGGTAGAAGTCCTCGACGCGCACTACCTCGACCACGTCAGCGATCGCGTCCTCCGAGTGCATCATGCTTCCCAGCACCGAACGTTCGGCGTCCTCGGAGTAGATGATCTGGTCGCGAACGTCGGCCTGGTCCATCATGGGTGTTGACATCGGTTTTTCCTTTCGGTGTCACGCCCGGCCGGGGCTGTAGGAGGGTCCGGCCGGGCTCTTTCGTCACAGGGGCGAAGAGATCAAGCGACCTGGGAACGGCACGCCGTGCACTCGACTTCGTCGCCGTCCTCAGTGATGAAGTAGCGGAAGGACCAGGGGTCGCCTTCCCGAGCACCGCACCTGCTGCAGGCAGGAAGCACGGGCTTGGCACCCTGGGTCTTGGCCCCCTGGGGCGAGGTCGAGGGTGCCTCGGACTCGGGCACGGCAGCTTTGCGGGTGACTACGGCCACGAGTTCGGGATCGTCCTCGAACACCAGGTTCTCAGCGGGGTCAGGCTCGTGCGCGATCTCGGCGGCGCGCTCGCGGAATGCCGTCAGCACGTAGGCCACAGGGTTGCGCTTCGCCTCCCGGACCTTTCGGGCGGCGTACCAGCGCACCTGGTCCAGCGTCGCCCCGTATCGGGTCATCGCCGCGCGAGCGAGATCCACCAGTTCCCCGAATTCCTTCGGGGTCGGGGCAGCCTTGGCGGAGTTCCACCCCACCGTGCGCAGCGCGTCCCTGACGTCCTCGCGGCTCACCGTGGTACGGCTGGGGCGTAGCTCGGTGACGGTCGCGGACCGGACCGGCTTGGGTTCTGGGACGGTCTTGCCGAGGTCAACGAACAAGCTGTCGCGGGTCGGCCATCCCTCGTCGGCGGCCTTCACCAGCTCCGCATAGGTGCGGGGCCCGACGTAGTTCGCGGGAGGGCGGGAGTACACGTCGAAGGTGTCGGGGTTACGCCCGCCGCTGGGGTTGTAGTTCCGGTGGATGACCAGGAACCCGATCTCGGCGAGGTAGTCCAGAATCCAGCCAACGCGCTTGCCCGAGGTGTAGCCGACGAGCCGAGCGAGCCGGTCCCGGTTGAGCTGGACACCACCGCTGGCGTGCCGGATACGGTCCGCGAGTCGGCGTCCATCGGTTTTCCGGTGCGCCCGAGCGGAGGAGCGCATCGCACGCAGGCAGCCACCCAAATCGGAACGTCGACACGGTCGGGAGATTCGGCGTCCCTGGTGATGAAACCGAGCTGGTCATCCGGCTCGGAGTTGTCGTGGTTGTTCACGTCGGTCCTTCCATCTCGGCAGGACCGGGGTCACATCACTCTCGTGCGGGTATCACTCGTCAGAGTGCTTTGTTACCCTGAAGTCACCCAGGCGGTAGTCATCGCAACGTACCCCCCTCGCGTTGAGTGCCACCCTGGGAAAACGGGAGTGGAACCCCGGTCTTTGGTTGAAGGCCCCGCGTACCTGTTTGGCGACTGGGCGCGGGGCTTTCGCATGTCCGGGTGCTGGCGTCTACACCGGC
>CALGOD010000258.1 GCA_937957845.1 uncultured Nocardiopsis sp. | reverse complement strand
TCTGGCCGGATGCGGCCAAAGGGCCGAAGAACCTGACGCGGTACCACTCTGATTGATAGAACCTGCGTGGCGGAGAGTCAGCGGGTCGTGACGGTGCGGCCGTCCGCCGGAGAACTGGAGAGTGCGCGGGTGCAGCCGAGCGAACTGGTGGCCAGGGTCGATTTCGAGGACGACGTCACCGAGGAGGAAGCGGACCGGCACACCCGTGACCTGGTGCTCCTGTTGGAGGACTTGGACGTCGACGAGGTGCGCGCGGCGGACAGCGAGGCCGTGCCGGGGACCAGGTCGGCGGACCCGGGGATCCTCGCCGGAGCGGTGCTGGTCAGTGGCGTGATGCTCAGGCCCGTGCTCACGTCTTTCGTCTCCCTTCTAGGCTCCTGGCTGGAACAGAGCGAACAGAGGTCGGTCACGGTCGAGCTGGAGGGCGCCAAGGTCACCGTGAAGGGGCGTGTCTCGCCCAAGGACGTGGAGGCCTACGTCCACGCCCTGCGGGGCGACGCCGGCCGTTCCGTCGGCAAGACCGCGAAGGACGGCGCCTGATGCGCACGGCGATCCTCATCGGGGTCAACACCTACGAAGAACTCGAAGATCTGCGTTCACCTCGGGCCGACCTACGGGCGCTGGAGCAGGTGCTCCAGGCCAACGGTCACTTCGACCGAATCCTGGTGCTGGACGACCCCACCCGAACCGAGGCCATGGAGGCACTTGAGGCGACCCTCGGTGAGGGTGATCCCAAGGATCTCCTGTTCATCTCGTTCTCCGGCCACGGGGTGAAGGACACTCGTGGGCGTTTGCACCTCGCCTTCCGGAACACGCGACGCAAACGGTTCGAGACCACGGCGATCTCCGCCGAGGTGCTCAAACGCATGCTCGAGGACTCGCGGATGCGGAGCAAGGTGCTCCTCCTGGACTGCTGTTATGGCGGTGCCTTCGCCGACGGGTTCGCCACGCGTTCAGGCGAGGACGAGCACATCGACTTCGAGCGGGAGCTCAGCGACGGGGCGGGCACCTACGTCATCGCCGCGTCGGGGGCGTTGGAGAAGGCCCGGGAGGGCGATAACGCCCACGGTGTGCAGCCCTCGCCCTTCACCTCGGCGGTCGTACGCGGACTCTCGGGCGCGGCGCCGGACACCGACGGCGCCGCCTGGCTCGCCGCAGTGGAGCTCTACCACTACGGCCACCGCGAGGTGGAGGACGTCGACAACCAACGCGTCACGGCCTTCGCCCTCGGGGTACGGGGACAACTCGTCCTCGCCCGTCACGCGGGTTCGGCCACGGCCACCGACCTGCCAAGAGGGACGGAGAAGGGCAGGCTCCCCTCTGAGAGTGCACGTGAGAAGGACGACGAGCCCCGGGCGGAGTCCGCGGCGAAGACACGCGGTGCCCACCGTGGTTGGCGCTGGGACGCCTTCCTGGACTACCAACGCGACTGTCTGCTGCGACAAAGTGTGCTGCAACAGCTGCCCGACGCGGACGGGCGCGACGTGGTGGTCTGCGACATGGGGGCCGAGGTCCTGCTCAGCGGATCGGCGGACCGCTGGCCGCTGTCGAAGAGCGCCGAGAATCTCGCCCTGGAAGCGGCCAAGGAGAGGAGACCGCTGCGCTACGGCTACCCGGCGGTGCTCTTCGACACCGCGCGACCGGAACGGGGCGGGAGCAGACGTGCCAAGCTCGCCCCGCTGTTCGTCATGGACGTGGAGATGGTCGAAGAGCGGGACGGACGTTTCCTGGTCCCGGTCGGCGAACCGGAACTCAACCGGGAGTTGCTGCTCTCGGCCGCCGAACTCGACGAAGGGGACATCGAGGAACTGGTCGACTGGTTCCAGGTGGACTGGACGGGGCGGGGCGTCTCCGGATTGGCGGACAAGGCGCGCGCCGTCTGTGTCCGTCTGAACCTGCACCGCGTCGACGATCTGGTCGCGGGTGAACTGAACAGCGACCTGGACGTGCGGCGTGGCGCACTCAGGGGTGCGCAGAACGCGGCCGTGCTGTACAGGGGGGATCCCGCCGGAGCTGCGGTGAAACAGCTCGTCGGTGACCTGGACCACCACAAGGGCAACGGGATCAAGATCGACACCATCCCTGACACGGCGCTCGCAGTACTCGCGGATCCCCGACAGGTGACCCAGGAGCGAGGCTCGGCGCTGCCGGTGGTCACCGGTCTGAGCAACGCGGCTCAGGAGGAGATCCTGGTATCGGCGATGAGCCGGCCCCTGACGGTGGCCACCGGGGCGCCGGGTACCGGTAAGACCGAGCTCATCACCTCCGTGGTCACCACCGCGATCGCGGCCGGGCAGTCCGTGCTGGTGGCCTCCACCAACAACACCGCCGTGGACGAGGTCGTCGGCAAGGTCAACCGGCTCGCCCCCCAGGCCGACCTGGTGGTGCGCACCGGTAACCAGGAGAAGCGGGGGAACGAACGCGACATCCTCAACGGGCTGATCGCGGCGGAGTGGGACGGAGTGGACGTCCACACCGCACACGAGCGACTGCTCGTGCGGCAACGCGGACTCCTCCGGGCCCAGGACGACCTAGCCGCGGTGGAGGGGGTCGAACGGCGCTTGGCGGTGGTGGCCGACACCCGCAGCAGACAGATCGAGGACCTGCCCGCAGGGCTGGGCCCGGACACCTTCGAGGGGATCGGGGCGGTGGACCGCTGGGCCCACAGGTGCGCCTCGGCCCTGGAGAGCCGTTGGACCGGATGGTGGCATCGGTGGCGCGTTCGCCGGGGGCTCCGGTTGGGGGGGTCCGACCGTGAACTGGCCGCCGTCTTGAGCTTCCTGACCACCGAACGTGAGCGGATCGGGTTGCTGGAGGAGTTGCGTGCGCGTCCCCGTCCCGAGGCGGTGGTCGACACGGTCCGCGCCCTGCGGGAGGAGCGACGCGACGAGCGGCCTCGCGCTCCGTGTCCGACATCTTCGGCAGCACCTTGCGGATGGTGTTTA
>CALGOD010000257.1 GCA_937957845.1 uncultured Nocardiopsis sp. | reverse complement strand
CCCCACCAGCCGCCCAAGGGCGAGGAGAGCGTGCGGGTCGTCCGTAAGCAGTAGACGCCCGCGGGGCGGGAGGGCTCCCGGGCACCGAGCACACGCGTACGTGAGGCGATCGGCCGAAGGACATCGGTGCCGATCCGCCCACGGAACCGCTTTCCGGGGGCGGGGCAGAGTCCCGCCCCCTGGTGTTTTGTGGTCGCTTGTAGGGCGAAGTCCGCCTTGTAGCAGGCTGTCGGCTACGATGCCGACAACCATGATTATCCGCGCGGCCATCAGGTCCGACCTCGGTGCGATCCTGCGTCTGCTCAGGGAACTCGGCGACACCACCCACACGCAGGGCGCTCACGTCCGCATGTCCTCGGCCGCCGTGCGCGCCTGGACGCGGATGGAGAACGACCCCGACCGCACGATCCTGGTCGCGGAGCAGCGTGGACAGATCATCGGAACCCTGGACCTGCTGGTGGTGGCCAACCTCACCCATGACGCCCAGCCCTGGGCGGTGGTGGAGAACGTCGTGGTGGATCCCCAGAGGCGGGGTCGCGGCATCGGCCGCGCCCTGATGGAGGACGCGCTCGACCGGGCGACCCGGGCGGGTTGCCACAAGGTCGAACTCCTGCTCCATGAGAGCGGGCCCCAGGCCCACGGTTTCTGCGCCTCGCTGGGTTTCGCGGACTCCACCGAGGGTTTTCGCCGCTACCTGTGACCGGTGCGCCGTTCGTTCAGCGTCGCGCTTCCTTTCCCGAACCGCCGCGCAGCGGTACGCCCTTCATGAACAGCACGGTGAGCAGGCCGATCACCGCGATGGGCACTCCGGCCAGGAACACACCCTGCATGGCGTGGTCGAAGGCCCCCACGACCACCTCACGGATCGGTGCGGGCAGGGCGTGCACCAACTCGGGGGATCCCTGCGCGGACTCGGCCGCCTGGGACAGCCCGATCGACAGCTCCCGCGCGCCCGAGTCGACCCCCGCCTCCGCGTCCTGTGTCATCTGGGCACGCGCCTGGGCCGCGGCCTCGCCCAACCGGGTGTTGAGCCGGCCCACCATCACCGCGCCGAACGCGGCCACGCCGGTGGCTCCGCCCAGGTTGCGGAAGAACACGACGGAGGCCGTACCGGCGGCCATGTCGCGTACCGGCAGGGAGCTCTGGGTGGCCAACAGCAGGATCTGCATGCACAGACCGAACCCGAGGCCGACCAGGACCTGACCCACGATCACCGTGGTCGTCCCCGGGTCGAGGTGGGCCTGGCTGAGTGAGACGAAACCGATCGAGCACAGCAGCATGCCCACGACCGGATAGGCCTTCCACCGGCCGCTGCCGCCGACCGCGTACCCCGAGCCGATCGAGGTGGTCAGGAAGGACGCCACCAGAGGCAGCGTCATCATGCCGGACACGGTCGGTGTCATGCCGTGCACCATTTGCAGGTACTGCGGCATGTAGATGATCAGGCCGAACATCATCATGCCGACGCAGATCGAGCTGAGCGAGGCCAACACGAACGTGCGGTCGCCGAACAGGCGCGCGGGGATGATCGGCTCCCGTGCTCGGCGCTCCACCACCACGGCGGCGGCGGTGAGGAGGACGGCCGCCCCACCGAGGAGGTAGGACGGCGGCGAGTTCCAGGCGAACTGGGTGCCGCCCAGACTGAGCAGGACGATCGCCGTGCTGGCGGCGCTGAAGATCAGCCCCGCGCCGAGCCAGTCCACCGGTGCGTCCCTACGGGGGACGAACGGCATGGTGAACATGAACTGGATGACGACGAAGGCGAACAGGGCCAGCGGAACGGTGATGAGGAAGCACCAGCGCCAGCCGAGCGGGCTGTCCACCAGGAATCCGCCGACCAGCGGGCCCAGGACCGTGGAGACGCCGAACACCATGCCGATGAGGCCGCTGTAGCGGCCGCGCTCACGGGGCGCGACGACGTCTCCGAGGATGATGTTGGGCAGTGTGGCCAGGCCCCCGACCCCCAACCCCTGGAGGGCCCGTGCCGCGATCAGCCAGTTGATGTCCTGGGCCAGACCCGCCGCGATCGAGGCCACGATGAAGATGACGAGGGCGATCTGGAAGAGGAGCTTGCGGCCCCAGACGTCGGAGAGCTTGCCCCACACGGGCGTGGACGCGGTCATGGTCAGCAGGGCCGCCGTGGCGACCCAGGCGAGCCTGTCCTGCCCGCCGAGCTCTCCCATGATGGTGGGCAGCGCGGTGCCCACGATGGAGTTGGTGAGCATCGAGGTGAGCATGGCCAGGACGAGGCCGAACATGATGCGGCGCACGGCACGACGCGAGGGCAGCGCGGGGGTGTCGGACTGTTCCGTCGGAATCGTGGGCGCGGACGTGCTCGGGGCGGAGACGTCCGGTACGGGGATCTTCAGGGGTTTCACGGTGTTGATGGAGGGATCATCGGAGGTCTCCGCTCGCATGGCCGGGTCGGACGCGGTGTCGGCAGGAGGGGCGCGGAGCTCGGCTCTGCGACGCAACGAGTACTTCACACGAGGCCCCCCGATCGCGGACGCAGGAAAGGCCCCGCGGTGACACGTGGGGCATCATTCTCCCTCAGGTATATGTAAACACTGTTGACCTGTCAAATCGATATCTCTCCCCACGTTTTGGTATGCGAGGGGCCCCTGAAGGTGCCAACCTGGAGGACCGAAAATCAGACCGCAGCCGCCAAGGGGTGTGCAGATGGACCGTCCGGGGGAGACCGGAGGCGGCACCGGGCCGACGAGGGGCCGTGAGGCCACCAGGGCCCGCATCCTCGCCAGCGCCAAGGAGTTGTTCACCAATGAGGGGTACGGCTCGGTGTCGTCGAGGATGATCGCCTCGCACGCAGGCGTCAACGTCGCGCTGATCAACCGTTACTTCGGTGCCAAGCGTGGACTGTTGACCGAGCTTCTGCGGGAGGACGGTGTCTTCCCCGGCGTCATCGAGGGAGACCCCGCCACGCTCACGCGACGCCTGGCCGAACACGCGGTGAGCCGTCTGCACGGCGAGGGCACCGCGCTTCAGAGGGCCCTGGACGACTCCGCGGGCGACCCCGACCTGCAACTGGTCTACCAGGAGAGGATCACCAGCGCGATGATCGATCCGCTGACGGTCTACCTGGGAGGAGACCGCGCCCGAGGCCACGCCTCCCTGATGGCGGCGGTGATGCTGGGGCTGACCCGGGTACGGCGGGTCGAGGGGGCGACGGCGCTACGCGCACTGGACCGGGAACTGCTCAGGGACAGGATCCAGGCCCTCCTGGACCTGTGCCTGGAGGACCTCGCCGAGGACTCGGTCGAGAGGGCACGCCCGCGGGAGGACGAACGGGGAGCCTGAGGGACCTCCGGGGGCCGGGGAGGTCGTCGGCCGTTCTCGGACGTCTCAGAACCTCGGACCGCTCAGAGCAGGGTGGGAACGGAGGAGACGATCGCCGCGACGGCGATCACCGGCAGGATGAAGGCCCAGTACTGCATCGGCACGAAGAAGAACGTGTGCGCGTTGCGGTAGAGCACGGGCTGTCCCGTCCCGGGGTGGAAACCCTGGACGGGCGCGTTCAGCTTCTGGCCGACGAAGAACACGGCGACCGAGGCCAGGGCCAGGCCCAGGCCGACACCGAAGCCGGCGCTTTCCGGGCCCAGGAGGGAAGTGGCGCCGAAGCCCAGGGGGACTGCGAAGAGCGCGCCGATCAACAGGACGAGGATGCCCCAGCCCTTCCAGATGATCATGGTGTTCCTCTTGTGAGTAAGGGGTTTTTCGGACTCGCGTAGGTTAGCGAAGGCCTGCGACCAATACCCCGGTATTCATCGGAAAGAGAGTTACCTGTTTCCGTGTCGGCGGCGTATCGTGGGCCCCACCGGCACACAGGCGGTGACGCGTCCAGGACCGCCGGTACCGCGATCGGAGGAACAGTGCAGTCCGAGACCGTGCTCACCGGGGGCCGGGTGATCGACGGCACCGGCGGACCCTCCCGCCACGCCGACCTCGTCCTCGCCCACGGTCGCATCGTCCACCTCGCCCCGCCCGGAAGCGCGCGCACCACCGGTACGGTCGTCGACGTGGACGGGCTGGTGGTCGCCCCCGGCTTCATCGACATGCACTCCCACTCCGACCTGGCCGTTCTCGCCGACCCCGCCCACGAGGCCAAGACCCTCCAAGGCGTCACGCTGGAGGTCCTCGGTCAGGACGGCCTCGGCCACGCACCCGTCACCGACGACACCGTCGACGAACTCCGTGCCCGGCTCGCCGGGTGGACCGGCACACCCGACCTCGACCACTCCTGGCGCACGGTCGGCGAGTACCTGGACCGGATCGACGAGGGATCACCCGTCAACGCCGCCTACCTGGTCCCGCACGGCAACGTCCGTATGGCCGTCATGGGCGACGAGGACCGCCCGCCCACCCCCGACGAGCTCGACCGTATGCGCCGGATCATCGCCCGGGGCATGGACGACGGCGCGCACGGCCTCTCCACCGGCCTGACCTACACCCCCGGCATGTACGCCACCGACGACGAGATCGTCGCACTCCTGGCACCCGTCCGCGAGGGCGGCGGATACTACTGCCCCCACCACCGCAACTACGGCTCCCGGGTCGTGGAGTCCTACCGGGAGTGCCTGGAGGTCGCCCGCCGGGCACGGGTCGCCCTGCACCTGGCGCACTGCCACGTCAACTTCCCCCGCAACCGTGGCCGGGCCCCCGAGGTCCTCGACGCCATCGACGAGGCCGCCGTCCGCCACGGACTCGACGTCACCCTCGACAGCTATCCCTACCAGGCCAGTGCCACCCACCTCGGCGCGCCGCTGCCCGGCTGGGCGCAGACCGGCGGCACGGCCGCCACCCTGGAACGCATGCGCGACGCCTCCACCCGGGCGCGCATCCTGCACGAGATCGAGCACGAGGGCACCGACGGCAACCACGGGATCCCGATGGACTGGTCGGTCCTGGTCGTCACCGGCGTCGGCGACCCCGCGCTGTCCTGGGCGGTGGGCTCGTCGATCGCCGAGCTCGCCGAGGAGCGCGGGGAGGATCCCGGGGAACTCTACGCGGACCTGCTGGTGGCCGACGAGCTGCGCGGCGGCTGCCTTCTCCGGGTCGGCGACGAGGAGAACATCCGCACCATCATGCGGCACGGCTCCCACACCGCGGGGAGCGACGGCATCCTCGTCGGGGCCCGGCCGCACCCGCGCGGCTGGGGGACCTTTCCCCGCTATCTCGGCCACTACGTGCGCGAACTCGGCGTGCTCTCCCTGGAGGAGTGCGTCCGCCACCTCACCTCTCGCCCCGCCCGCCGGCTCGGACTCACCGACCGGGGCGTCGTTCAGCGGGGCGCCGCCGCCGACCTGGTGGTCTTCGATCCCGATACCGTGGCCGCCCGCGCCACCTACGAGGAGCCCCGCCGGAGCCCCGTGGGCATCCACCACGTTCTGGTGAACGGGGAGTTCACCGTCCGGGACGGGCACCGCACCGACCACCTGCCCGGAAGATCCATCCGAAGGAACCGCCGCGGCTGAACCTCCCCGCCGACCAGAGCGGAGAGCACCGCGACACACGTGACGCCCGGGTCCGGCGCCCCCGGTCCGGGCCGCACGGCGCGTCGGACGTGGGGGTCAGCCGATGACGATGGCGCCCGCGAGGACCGGATCGCCGAAACTCACCGACCCGTGCCCGGAGGCCAGGGCGCGACTGCCCTGGCAGCTGGTGCCCGAGAAGAGCGCGAACCTCACCTTGCCCTCCGTGGTGATCCCGGTGACGCCGCCCTGTCCGGTCTTGAGGGTGCGGCACCCCCCGTTCTCCACCTTCTGCTCGTAGCCGGACTCGAAGGTGACTCTGACCTGGGGAGACTGTTCCTCTCTCTGGGACAGCCCGGCGATCGCTCCGGCGATGGTGGCGGACATGGTGGCGAGGTTCGCAGGGCGGATCGGCACGTGACTCCCCTTTTCTGCCGGGCTCGCGTGGGCGCGACGGCCCTTGACGAGTACGGATCTGGTTACTCTGTGTCATTTAGCTACAGGGCCAGGTGAACCGAGGGGAGCCCCGGCGGAGTGTCGGCGGATTTCTCCAGGTCGCGCGTGTGGCGGTGTCGAGTGCCATGGATAAGATGAGATCCGCCCGGAAGTGAGGAGGACGAGCCCGATGAGCCTCCTTCTCGCGTTCTTCGAGTTCCTCGTCCTGGGCGTCCTCCCCACCGAACTGTTGCCGGCCCCGCTCGCCCTGGCCCTCGTTCTGGTCACCATCGGCGCGGCCATCACCTGGTACGTCCTGCACGGCGCCGGGACCGGGTTCGCCAAGGACACCGCCACGGGTGCGGGACACGCGATGCGCCGTCGGTCCGCGCGGGCGCCCGTGTCCGCGCTTCGCGACCCCGACGCGGACGGACATCCCCGTCCACGGGCACCGGGAGCGGCCCTCCCGGCCGCTCGCTGACCGTCTCGACGACCACCACGCGCCCTCGCGCGCCCGTGTTCGGTCTCCGCCTGTCCTTCCGCGTCCTCGCCGTGCTCCGGTGCCCCGCGCGTTCGGGACGTGACCCCGGGAGGGTTCTGTGCGGGGCGACGGTCCCGAGCGGCCTGACGTCTGTCTCTCCCACCGGACGAAGGGCCATCCCACCATGTACGATTTCGGGCCGATCTCGGCGGCCATGACCCTGCTCTCGACGACCCTGAGCGCCTTCACCTCACTGCTCACACCCCTTGCCGGAGGTGGGGCGGCCGGGCTCGCCGTCATCCTCCTGACCGTGGCCGTGCGCCTGCTGCTCGTTCCACTGGGGGTGATCCAGGTCCGTGCGGAGAAGTCCCGCGCGCGCATAGCCCCGCTGTTGGCGGAGGTCGCGACCAAGCACAAGGGGGACCCCGAGAGGCTCGTCGCCGAACAGCGCAGGATCTACACCGAGGCGGGTACCTCACCGTTGGCGGGATGTCTGCCCGCCCTCGCCCAGATCCCGCTCATGATCTCCCTCTACGGAGTGTTCATCGGGGCGGGCGACGTGGAGGAGCCGATGCTCGCGCACACCTTCGCGGGTGTGGAACTCGGGGCGACCATGACGGCCGGTGCCGGAGGTCCGGTCGTGGCGCCGGTGTTCGCCGTCCTCCTCGGTCTGATCGCCCTCGTGGCATGGGCGAACCGGCGGTACCTCGTGCTGCCGACCATGCGGGCGAACGCGGCGGCCACCCCGAACCAGCCGCAACTCGGCTTCCTGAGCCACATACAGTTCGTCACCGTGGTGGTGGCCGCGTTCGTGCCGCTGGCCGCGGGCCTGTACCTGTTGGCCTCCAGCGCCTGGGCCCTGGGCGAACGGCTTCTTCTGCGCAGGGTGATCCCCGACTGAGCGTCGGTGGTCAGAAGTCCACGCTGACGCAGGCCAGGCGGTCCCCGGCCGTGCCGGCCTCGCCCTCCCCGGTGTTGGTGTGGTGCTCGTGCAGCACCAGGGACCGGGCCTCCCCCTCACGGAACTCCCAGTCCACCGTGGCCTCGCTGACGGCGTTCCCGCTCTCGTCGGTGGTGAAGTCGAGCCAGATCTCGTTCTCGGGATTGGCGTACTCGGGGTCGGTGGACGGTTCGTCCTCGGTGGCCGCCGGGTCGACCTCGTTCTGGTAGTGGGGGCCGGCGTCGGCGGGGTCCTCACCGCAGGGACGGGTGTGCACGTGGGCGCCGAAGTCGCGGTCGGCCTCCAACCCGGTGCCGGTGAACCGCACGGAGGTCTGTCCGTCCTGTTCGCGCACCTGGACGTCGGAGGTGGCGCCCTCGGGCACGGCCGTCTCGTCGTAGGTGATGGCGCCCGTGCCCTCACCGGGGGGCAGGAAGGTGGAGGCCGTCACGCTGGGGGACGCGGTGGCCTGGACCCCCCGGGCCTCGTCCGTGGCCACCGCGTCCTCCTGGACGGCGGCGGACTCGGAGTCGGCGCATCCGGAGGCGAGGACCGCGGTCAGGAACAAGCCGACGGTGAAGGGTGCGGTGCGCATGACAGGACTCCCGGTGTCTTCTGGACGGTCGCACGCAACACTACCCAAGGTGTCTACTTGATAACTAAGCGTGCGAATTCTGTGTCGACGGGGGAGGGAAAGGCGTCCTGAGCGTGAAGGACCCGGTGCGGACCCGTGCTCACGCAGCGGAACCAGGCGCTTTTCGGCTTCCTCGAAGGGGGGCGTCCCCCTGGACCTCTACCTTAGAGCCGGATGCGTCTCAGGGAAGCGGTCGAACCGCTCTTTTCGGCCGCGCAGCGGTTCCGGATGCTCGTACTCGCGGCGGTCCGCGGCACACGGGGCGGCGAAGGTCTGTGCCACGATCTGTGCCACGAGAGGAGTCGTCCAACGCTCCTCGCTCGTGGAGGCGCACACCACCCCCGCCCCCCGCACCGTCACCCTGTGGCCCACGCTCCCGTGGTGATGGGACACTGGTGATCGACCACGATCCGCGGTGAACAGGTGATATGCGAACGATCAAACGCGACGGCGAGTACGAGCTGGAGATCCGCAAGTCCCGCTTCATCTGCGCGCTGGCCAGGGTGGACGGCGAGGACGCGGCGCGCGCCTTCATCTCCGAACGCCGCAAGGAGCACTGGAACGCCACCCACAACTGCACCGCTTACGTGCTGGGGGACGACGGGGGAGTGCAGCGCTCCAGCGACGACGGGGAGCCCGGCGGAACGGCGGGGGTGCCCATGCTGGAGGTGCTCCGGCACCGTCGCCTCACCGACACCGTCGCCGTGGTCACCCGCTACTTCGGCGGGGTCAAACTCGGCGCCGGTGGGCTGATCCGGGCCTACGGCGGAGCGGTGTCGGCCGCCGTGGACGAGATCGGGGTCCTGGAACGCCGCGAGCTGCTCGTCGTGGACGTGTTCGCCGACTACATGCTCGGCGGACGCCTGGAGAGCGACCTACGGGACTCCTCCCTGACCGTGCGGGACGTCGCCTACGCCGACCGGGTCCGCATCGAGGTGGCCCTGCCCGAGGAGGACCTGCCCGGCTTCGAGGTCCGCCTGGCCGAACTGACCGGAGGCAGGGCCGAGTTCGAGGTGAGGGGCACCACGATGGTGGAGGTGGAGCCCTGAGGACGTGCGGGGAAACGCTCACGTAGCAGTAACGAGTGGCGCCCCAGGGTGTGCACGTGTCATGACGCGGCTTAGGATTTTGCCGTAAACGTCACCGTTCGTGGGGGAGAGACCGTCCATGCGCAGCTCTCGGGTGCCCCAGGCTTTCACCTGTGGCCTCGCGGTGCTGCTGATCACCGCGTGCACAAGCGATGCGGAACCTCCCGCGCCTCCGTCGCAGAAGGAGCCGAGCCCGATCCCCACGGCCTTCGAGGGCGAGGCCCCGCCCGGGATCGAGGGCGAGGTCCTGCGGTACCTGCACGGTGACGCCGCGGACGTCCACGAGATCCTCGACGACCCCTTCGGTGTCCGGATCAGCCCGGTGGGCGACGCCCTCCTCATCAGTTCCGGCGGTGAGGACCGCCACCTGCTGCACGACGCGGCCACCGGCGAGACCCTGTGGGAGGGCCAGGCGCGCTTCCGAGGCTTCGACACCGACCGTGACGGTGGACAGGTCCTGCTCATGGCCGACACCGAGGGAACGCCGTTCGTCCTGGACGCCCGAGGCGAAACGGTGTGGGAACCCGCCGAGGAGGGCGACGTCTACCTCGACGGACTGGCCGTGCGCCGCCCCGACGAATGGTCCTCGGAAGAGCCGTTCGGTGCCTTCTCCCTGCTGGACGCCGAGGGCGACGAGTTGTGGTCCTACGACTTCGAGGCGCCGCCCGAGCCGGAGGA
>CALGOD010000256.1 GCA_937957845.1 uncultured Nocardiopsis sp. | reverse complement strand
AGCCGCGCCGACGTCCTTGTGGACGCCGACTGGGTGGAGGCTCACCTGGACGACGAGAACGTGGTCATCGTCGAGGTCGACGAGGACACGTCCGCTTACGACAAGGGGCATATCCGCGGAGCCGTCAAGCTCGACTGGAAGCAGGACCTCCAGGACCCGGTTCGCCACGACTTCGTGGACCGGACCGGATTCGAGAAGCTGATGTCGGCCAAAGGCATCGCCAACGACCACCAGGTCGTTCTCTACGGTGGCAACAACAACTGGTTCGCGGCCTACGCGTACTGGTACTTCAAGCTCTACGGCCACGAGAGCGTCCGCCTGATGGACGGCGGTCGCAAGAAGTGGGAGCTCGACTCCCGCGAACTTGTCACGGAGGTCCCCGAGCGGACCCCCACCCAGTACCAGGCCAAGGAACAGGACGCCTCCATCCGCGCCTTCCGTGACGAGGTCGTCCAGGCCATCGGCACGAAGGAACTGGTGGACGTCCGCTCCCCCGACGAGTTCACCGGCAAGCTGCTCGCCCCGGCGCACCTGCCCCAGGAGGCGGCACAGGTGGGCGGTCACATCCCCACGGCACGCAACATCCCGTGGGCCAAGACCGCCAACGAGGACGGCACCTTCAAGAGCAACGAGGAGCTGCGCAAGCTCTACACCGAGGCGGGGGTGGACCTGGACAAGGACATCATCGCCTACTGCCGGATCGGTGAGCGCTCCTCCCACAGCTGGTTCGCGCTCAAGGAGCTCCTCGGCATCCCGAACGTCAAGAACTACGACGGTTCGTGGAGCGAGTACGGCTCCCTCGTGGGCGTGCCGGTCGAGGTGGGGGAGGCCGAGCCCAAGTGAGCAACGGATGTGGTGCGCCGGTCGGCGGGGTGGCCCTCGCCGATGTCGACGCGGGTGGCCAGGCGGTCATCCAGGGCACGGTGACGCGTGACGGTGAGCCGTTGAGCGGGGCCTACGCCCGACTGCTCAACTCCTCCGACGACTTCGTCGGAGAGGTGGCCACCGGCGAGGAGGGCACGTTCCGCTTCTTCGCGGCCGACGGTGACTGGAAGGTGCGGGTGCTGGCCTCTCGGGGCTTCACCGGCGAATACGACGTCAAGGCCGAGGTGGGCAAGGTCATCGACCTGCGGGTTCAGGCCTAGAGCCCGGTCCTCGTCCCACACGCCCGGGACGAAGAACGGCGCGGGGCGCCGGTGCCGACGGGGAACCGTCCGGCGCCGGCGCCCCGCGCTTTGATCACCCGCACACGTCCTGGGAAGGGTCGATCCGGGTGAAGATCGTGTCCGCGACCGCGCGGAGCGAGATCCCCCGGCGCGGCGGGGCTGGAAAGCGCTCCGCCGCCCTGCTTCACTGAACCCGGGTCGCCGCGTTCGTGGACACACCCGATCTCCCCGACTCTCCGGCGGGACCGTGACAAGCACGCGGGGCGGTGACACCATTCTGCCCACGCTCCGGTCCCCGCCGGAGTCCGGCGTGGACGATTCTCCGGCCGTTCCACCGCGGTCGGACAGGAGGTGTTCGGACGGTGCCCACCCCCCGACCAGGCGGCGCGTCACCAGGAGCGGGCGGACGTACCTACGTCGGCTGGCGGTACACCGTGCTCCTGCCGCCACCGGGGCCGGCGCCGCGTCGGCCGACCCCGGCCGACGCCGAGACCCTCAGCGAGGAGTGGATCGCCTCCCAACGCGACAACGAGGCCCAGACCAACCGCCCCCTCCACTTCGCCCTGGCCGGGCTCGTCCTCTTCGCCCTGCTGTTCCCCCTGCTGTGGACGCTGCGGGTCCTCCCCGGCAGCCTCGCCCTCGGTGGTGTGCTCGCCTGCGCCGCCATCGCCGCCCCCCTCGCCTTCGCCCTCGTCCAGAGCCGTCAGGTCATCGCCGAACGCCTGGCCAGGGCACGTGAGCGCCTGGAAGCCGAGCGAGAGGAGCGCGATCGTCTCCTACGCGAGCAGCAGCAGGAGCACGCCCGCCGGTACACCGCGTGGCAGGCGGCGGCCCGCGCCTACGAGGCGCAGCCGCTCTGGTACGGGGTGACCGTCCCCTCCGGTGTCGGGACCGTCGTCGTGGTCGGCGGGGACGAGGCCGGCTGGTCCGCCCTGCTCACGACCATCGGCGTCTCCCGTCTCAGGGAGGGCGGAGCACTGACCGTCATCGAGCTCACCGGTGGCTCCGTGACGCGTGAGCTCGTACGGATGGGCCGTCGCTGCGCTGTGGCCACGGGATGCTGGGTGCTTCCCGCCGACCTGCCCCGGATGACCTTGGGCACCGACCTGGACGCGGGGCAGCGCGCCCGCATCCTCTCCGCCGTCGCGTCGGCCGCCGGGGACGCGGCCGACGCCGACGCCGACGAGACCCTCCTGCTGCGTCTGCTGGAGGTGTTGGGACCCCACGCCGGGATCGCCGAGATCATCGGCGGCCTGCGCGCCCTGCTCACACCCGCGGACGACGCGGCAGAGGACGATCCGGCTCTCGCTCTGCTCACCCCCGAACAGCGTGTCCTCGTGCGTGAGCGCTGCACCGGCGATCCGGACGTCCGCAGCCGGGCATGGGAGCTGGAACGCCGCCTCAGCCCCTTCGAGGCCGTCGGTACCCGGGCGGACACCGCCGAGTACGCCCAGATCAAGGTCATCTCCACCGACAGGGCCTCCGGCAGGACCGCGGCCCGTGTCTACGGCACCTACGCCGTGTCCGCGCTCAGTGAACTGCTGGAGGCGCCGGAACCTCCCGCGAACGCGGGTGACAGGCGTCCTCGGGTGAGACCGGACCGGGCCCGCACCGTCGTGGTCTGTGGCGCCGAGACCCTGCCCGCCGGAGAGATCGACCAGGTCCTGGCCGCCGCCGCCGACAGCGGGGTGGAGGTCGTCCTGATGTTCCGCAACGCCCAGGCCGACGCCCTCTCCAGGTTCTCCGACCCCTCCTGCCTGCCCATCGTGATGAGGCAGAGCCGGTCCGCGGCGCGGGCCGTGGCGCGGGCCGTGGCGTCCGCGCCCGATGGCACGGGAGATCTGCGGATGCACCGTCTCACCGAGGTGATCGGTGAGGCGGTGGGCGACACGGTCGGTGGGGCGGAGCGGGACCCCGACGGAGAGGTGGAGGTCGACGACCGCTTCTTCCCCTCCCCGCACACCGAGTCCGGAGCGGTCATCCGCAACGCCGCGGCGGCGGTCTCCCCCCTCGACCTCGTGCGGCATGTGAGGTCCACCACCGCTTGGGGGAGGGCCACGGCCCAGGCCGCCGATGCCGCCGCTCCGGCCAGGGTCGGGGACGGCGAGGACCGGTCGCCGCGTACCTGCGGACTGGACGCGGGGTCGCTGTGCGAGCTGCCCTCCACGGCGGCGTTGGTCCTGACCGACCACGGTCCTGTCCTGGCCGACGTCAACCCGGGTATCCTCACCCTGTCCACGGCCACTCTCGCCACGGTGGACGACTCCCGCGACACCGGTGCCGCATCGGGCACCGAGGGCGGCGACACCGAGACCGGAGGTGGAACGCGGAGCGGACGGGACGCGAGCGGTCGCCCCCGCACCGTGGCCCCGCGACCGGTGGTCGACCCCGACACGCCCGGCGGCTTCACACCGGGCGGGAGATCTCCTTCTCCGGTGGGGATCGAGGGCCGGGTCCCCCCCAATCTGGGGCCGCCCCCCGAGCGGTTGGACTGGCGGGTCCGACCCGAGGTGGACAATAGGTTTGACCCGACACATCACCCGCGGCCTTCCACCGGCGGACGACACGGGTGATCCGGTAACTCTGGAGAGTAAGAGTAGATGAGCGAGCTTCCCTTGCGCGCCCAACTGGCCTCAGTTCTGGGAAGGAGCGCAGCCAGCCTGTCCCGTGCCACCGGACGGGGAGACGGTTCCGTGATCGGAGGCCGGGTGGCGCTCAAGGTCGAACCCGACCTGCTCGCCAAGCTCGCCCGAGGGCGCAGGATCGCCCTGGTCAGCGCGACCAACGGCAAGACCACCACCACCAGGCTCATCGCGCAGGCCCTGCGCGAGTTCGGCGACGTGGCCACCAACGAGCACGGCGCGAACATGCCCACCGGCCACATCACGGCGCTGTCCGACAACCGGTCGGCCGTCAACGGGGTGCTGGAGGTCGACGAGAAGTACCTCCCACAGGTGCTGCTCGCCACCCAGCCCGCGTTCGTGGTGCTGATGAACCTGAGCCGAGACCAGATGGACCGTGCCTCGGAGATCAACCTGCTCGCCAAGAAGTGGCGCATGGCCCTGGGAAAGAGCAGCACACACGTCATCGCCAACGCCGACGACCCGCTCGTGGCCTGGGCGGGCCTGGGTGCGCCCAGCGCCACGTGGGTCTCCGCCGGTCAGCGCTGGAAGGAGGACTCCTGGTGCTGCCCCGAGTGCGGAGGCCACCTCAAGCGCGACGTGGACCCGTACTGGGAGTGCCCCGAGTGCGGCCTGGCGCGGCCCAAGACCACATGGGCGGTGGACAACGACTCCGACGTCCTGGTCACCCCGGAGGGTCAGCGCGTCAAGCTGCGGCTCAACCTGCCCGGTGACGCCAACAGGTCCAACGCCGCGATCGCCGCCGCGACCGCCGCGGGGTACGGCATGCACCCCGAGCGCACCGTCGAACGGCTGCGGGAGATCACCTCGGTCGCCGGCCGCTACACCTCCGTGGTGACCATGGGGGTCGAGGTGCGTCTGCTCCTGGCCAAGAACCCGGCCGGGTGGCTGGAGTCCTTCGCGGTCCTGGACCCGCCTCGCACACCGGTGATCCTGGCGGTCAACGCGCAGGTCCCCGACGGCAAGGACACCTCCTGGCTGTGGGACGTGGACTACACCGTGCTGCGCGGCCGTCGCGTCTTCGTCATGGGCGAGCGTCGCACCGACCTCGCACTGCGCCTGGAGACCGACGACGTCGAGTTCGAGGTCGCCGACAGGGTGGACGAGGCCCTGAACCGCATCAAGGCGGAGCAGCCCGACATCACCAAGGTGGACCTCATCGCCAACTACACCGCCTTCCAGCAGATCCGCACGGCCTACGGCCGCGTTCAGTAGGGAGAACCATGACGAACACCAGCACCCTGCGAATCGTGTGGATCTACCCCGACCTGTTGAGCACCTACGGGGACCGGGGCAACGTCCTGATCCTCAAGCGCCGTGCCGAGCTACGCGGCATCTCCACCGAGGTCGTGCACGTCCACTCCCCCGACCCCGCGCCGGAACAGGGCGACATCTACCTGCTCGGCGGCGGTGAGGACCGCCCGCAGATCCTGGCCGCCGAACGTCTGCGCGCCGACGGCGGACTGGCCCGCGCCGCCGCCCGGGGAGCCTGCGTCTTCGCGGTGTGCGCCGGATACCAGATCATCGGCGAGTCCTACGGTGACGACGAGGCCAACCCGCTTCCCGGTGTGGGCATCCTCGACATCCGCAGCGGCCGGGGCCAGGCGCGCGCGGTCGGCGAGGTCGTCGCGGACGTGGACCCTTCCCTGGGAGTGGGAAGGATCACCGGCTTCGAGTACCACCAGGGCCGTACGCGTATCGGCCCGTCGGCCAAGCCGTTCTCCACCCTCGTGCACGGTATCGGCAACGACGAGCGCACCGAGGGCGCCTACCAGGGGCAGGTGCTGGGCACCTACCTGCACGGGCCGGCCCTGCCCCGCAACCCGCAGCTGGCGGACCTGCTGCTGCGTTGGCGCGTGGGCGGGCTCGCACCGCTCCCCCCGGCCTGGGGCGAGCGCCTGCACGAGGAGCGCCTCGCCGCCGCCCTGCGCTGAGCGGAACGACGGTCACCCTGAGGGGCCGGCGGGCACGTCCCGCCGGCCCCGTCTTTGCGGTACGGCTCGGCGTGTCACGGAATGGGCGTCCCGCTCCCACCGCTGCTCTGTACATGAAGGCAATGGCACTGAAACAGTACGGAACCGCCGACGACCTGGCCCTGGTGGAGCTTCCCGACCCCAAGGTCGCTCCCAGCGAGGTGCTCATCAGGGTGAAGGCCGCGGGGGTCAACCCGGTGGACTGGAAACTCGCCGCCGGAGGGCTCGACGCGATCATGGAGGCGGACTTCCCGCTCATCCCCGGCTGGGACGTCGCCGGTGTGGTCGAGGCCGTCGGGCCGGACGCGCACGAGTACCGGGTCGGCGACAAGGTCTACGGGTACCTGCGCAAGGACTGGGCCAAGAACGGAACCTACGCCGAGCTGGTCTCGGCCAACGTGCGCATGCTCGCCCCCAAACCGGAGTCGCTGGACTGGCGGGAGGCCGCGGGTGTGCCTCTCGCCGGGCTCACCGCCCACCAGTCCGTCAGGAGGGCGCGCGTCGGCTCCGGTGACACGGTGCTGGTCCACGCCGCGGCGGGCGGGGTCGGGTCGTTCGGCGTCCAGATCGCCGCCGCCCTGGGAGCACGCGTCATCGGCACCGCAAGC
This sequence comes from uncultured Nocardiopsis sp., assembly GCA_937957845.1. Taxonomy (GTDB): domain Bacteria; phylum Actinomycetota; class Actinomycetes; order Streptosporangiales; family Streptosporangiaceae; genus Nocardiopsis. Next base: position 3,364 of record CALGOD010000256.1, on the reverse strand, counting down.
GAACGCAACCACGACTTCCTGCGTTCCCTGGGCGCCGAGCCCGTGGTCTACGGGGACGGGCTCAACGAACGCGTCCGGGCCTTGGCCCCGGACGGTGTCGACGCGGTACTCGACTTCGTCGGAGGGGGAGTGGCCGAGACGTCGCGGGAACTGGTCGGCGGCACCGACAGGATCGTGTCCATCGCCGACCCCGACATCCAGGAGGCGGGCGGCCACTGGCTGTGGGTGCGCCCGGACAGCGCCGACCTCGCCGAACTGGCCCGGATGGCGGACGAGGGTCGGCTCAGCGTCCACGTGGAGCGCGAGTTCCCGTTGGCCGAGGCGGCCGAGGCCTGGCGCCTGAGCCAGAGCGGCCGTACCCGGGGCAAGATCGTCCTCACGGTCTGAGCGTCCACGCGTGAGGGGTCCGCCCGGGCACACCGGACGGACCCCTCCGTGGCGTTCTCCGCGGTTCCCCGAAAGAGCCGGACCGCGTCAGCGAGGACGGCGGCGCAGGGTGATGTTGGCGTTGGCGCCCGTGTCGGGGTCCACGACGACCTCCTGGCCGGCCGGGATGCCGTCCACCACCAGGTCGCTGTCCGTCGGGGAGGTGCGCCTGATCACGCCCAGAGCGATCGGGCCCAGTTCGTGGTGGCGGGCCGACGTTCCCACCCGGCCCACGGTGCGCCCCTCCAACTCGATCGCCGCTCCCACCTCGGGCAGTCGTTCGACGGTGCCGTCCAGGTGCAGCATCACCAGACGGCGCGGCGGACGGCCGAGGTTGTGCACACGGGCCACCGTCTCCTGCCCCGGATAGCAGCCCTTCTCCAGATGCACCGCCCGACCCACCCAGTCCACCTCGTGTGGAATCGTGCGCTCGTCGGTGTCCAGCCCGGCCCGTACCCGGTGCTCCGCGATCCGGTGCGCCTCATAGGCCCACATACCGGCCGGACGCGCCCCGGCGTCCGTGAGCGCCCTGGCGGCCTCCGTAAGCCGGTCGGAGGGCAGGAACAGGTCGCTCTCCCCCTCCGCGGCGCGGATCGGCACGTCATCGAGTGAGGCGGCGGCGATCACCTTGGCACGGTCGGGACCGAGCACGGTCAGCACGGCGCGGTCCTCGCTCAGGTCCTCGACCTCCACGCGCAGCATGAACCGCATCGAGTCGAGGAACTTCGCGAGTTCCGGGCCGCCCCCGGGTTCGGTGTGCATCCAGGTGGCCTCGCCGTCGTCCATCAGGGACAGGTGGTGCCGTAGATGTCCCCGGTTGTCCAGGACCAGCGATTCGGTGGCCGTGCCCGGTGCCAGCCCCAGCATCAGCTGGCTGGTGAGGTCGTTCAGCCAACTCAGACGATCGGGTCCCACGACCCGCACCACGTCCCGGTTGCTCCGGTCGACCCAGGCGCTCGAACGTTCGATGGCACGGCCCTCGTGGGAGGGATCCCCGTAGTGCGCGGCGATCGCGGAGTCCGGCGACTCGGCGCTCACGGCGCCCGGTGTGGTCAACAGCGGCGAAGTCATACCGCCGAGAGTAGTCGCCACCCCTCGGAGGTCGAAAATCCGGCTCCGACCTGTGGCTTCTCCGACAGAAAAAACATTTGCCCCGACCGGGAGACGGGACGTACTGTCGGTGGCACGCAGGAAAGGAGGTGGTCCGGAAGATGTTCGATCTCAGGACTGGCGAGGTGGCCGTCCGCTAGGACGACGCTCGCGTTCGCGCGACGTCGTTCGCAGCGAATCCCGAACGGACACCCGGACCCCGGGCTGCTGGCTTCGTCCGACCAGCCCCGCCACCACGGCGGGAGAGAGCCCGGGGTCTGCCCTACCCATGCGGGCCTCTACTTCGAGCCGACCCGCTTGAGCTGTGCGGACATGTACGGGCGCAGCTTGTGGCCGCGGGCGGCCAGGTCCCAGGCGTATCCCAGTGTCTCCCGGTTGTCGCCGAACAGGCCGTACAGGCGGTGTGAGGCGCTCGCGTCGATCCCGGTCTCGGTGTGCAGCACCGCGTCGGTGGACATCTCCACCCGGTTGGCGAACACGTTGCCCAGATACACCTCGGTGAAGCCCTCGGGGTGCGCGATCAGCGCCTCCAGGTGGACGACCGTGTCGTCGTGCTCCCTCTCCTCGGAGGTGGGCTCGGGGCGCAGGCGCCAGTACCCGGACTCCTCGGTGACCAGTTCCCCCGGTTCTCCGTCCGGGGTCATCCGCCAGGCCCGGCTCGTGAAGGTCAGGTAGGGCAGCCCCGCCCGAGGGGCGAATTCGAGTTCCTGGCCGAACTGGAACTCCTCTACGTCGGCGTAACCGGCGACTCCCACGCCCTCCCAGCGGCCGAGAAGGAAGGACAGTTTCGCCAGATCGGGGTGTATCTCAGCGTCCATGAACCTGAGAGTAGCGGCGGCGGAGGGTGTCGGTGACCGTCGAAGGGACACACGTGGCGACCGCCACCCGAGGTCCTCCGTCTGGACATGCCCAATTGGCCCCGCTTTCCCGGAGAACTGGTAAAGATGGTCAACAGCGCGGTATGGCCACGGGGCGTCAAGCCGACCGTCGCGGCAAAACCTCACACACTTTTCCCAAGGGGCGGCCTGTGTTACTGGTGATCGGTTCGGTGCTGCTCGTGGTCGCCGCGGTCCTGCTTCCTCTGACCGTGCTCGCCCTCCGCCGCTGGCTGCGCCAGCGTGACCTGACCAGACTGCGCCCGGGAGCGCTGGCCGACATGGAGGGGCAGCGCGTCACGCTCACCGGTGAGGCGGTCCCCGGCCCCGACGGTCCCGTCGTCTCCGGTCTGGCCGGAGTGGAGTGCGTCTGGCACGGCCACGAGGTGCTGCGCCACTACTGGTCGCTCGACCGTGAGCCGAGAGAGGGCGGGTCCCGAGAACGGGTCTGTGACTCCATCGCCGACTACGACTCCGAGGATCTCTTCGGGCTCGTGGCGGAGGGCGGCCAGGCCGACACCGAACGGATCCTGGTGGATCCGCGCGGTACCCGCCCCCGGGGCGCCGAGCTGTGCCTGAAGCGTCTGGTGGGGCGACCACAACCGGGTGTGGCCTCCCCGGCCGACGATCTGCTGCCGCGCGTGAGAGGGCGGATCTCGGGTGTCTTCCGCGGGGAGACCATCGAGTTCGAATACCGCGAATGGGTCCTTCGCCCCGGTTCGCGGGTACGCGTCACCGGCCAGGTCCGGGTGCGTGACGGTCAGGTCGTCCTGACCGCGCCCGAGGGAGGGACCCTCGGCATCGAACATGGCGTCGGCGACCGGCCGACGCGTGTTCCGCCTCGTCGACGGGAGGCCCTGATGGTCGCCACCGCCTTCGTGGTGTGCGCGGTGACGGGCGCCGCCTTGACCGTCGCCGCCCTCTGAGCGGTTCGGCGGCCGTGTCCCGTTCCA